>CAXBKT010000039.1:0-22945 GCA_963976155.1 uncultured Kordiimonadaceae bacterium
ACAGAATATTATGCACCGTCCACAAAAGCGTATGTCCCGCATCCTTCTGCGCACGGATGCCATCTAAAAACTGCTGACTAGCAATGGCCGCCGCCCGCGCATTTTTAACGTCATCAAAAACTCGGCTCATCCAATGATAATGTGCAACCATATGCAGGTCGGCTGGCCCGTCAGACATTTCATCAGGTGTTTTGGCATCAAAACAGGCAAAACCATTTTCATAGCCCGCTGAGTAAAGCATATGCTGAAATGGATTGAGCTTTACCTTCGGATAAAAAGCAAGAAGCTTCGCGCTTTCCGCATCATATCCACGGCTTGCCAGCGCCATAGAGGCCTCAACACATTTTTCGTAGAACACCCGGGGTGGCAACTCATGTACTGAAGGTTTAGACTGCCCAAACACCCGTTTAACTCTAGCTAACATATGCTCCCCACTTTTGTCGTTCATAAGTCTCTATATTGCTTTATTTAAGCGGCTGTCCAAATGAACCTTTAAATTAGCCCTTCCTTTTAATATAAAGGCGAGCATATTGAAACCAGTCTTAACGTAGGCAACCTAATGTCAATTAAAGAACTTGCTCTACCGGGTGTTTACCTGTTCACGCCAAAGCGTCACGGGGACGACCGTGGCTATTTCTCTGAAACCTTCAAAGCACGGGAGTTTGCTGAAATTGCGCCCGGTGTTGAACTGGTGCAAGACAACCATTCTTTTTCAAGAGACGCAGGTGTTATCCGCGGATTACATTTCCAACTACCACCGCATGCACAAGGTAAACTAGTACGCGTACCAAACGGACGCGTTTTAGATGTTGTTGTCGATCTCCGGGCTGGTTCCCCCACTTATGGTAAACATTTGGGCGTTGAACTCTCTGGCGAAAATTGGCAGCAACTTTGGGTACCCGCAGGCTTTGCTCACGGCTTTTGCACTCTCGTGCCCAATACTGAGTTCTGTTACAAAGTCAGTAGCTATTACGCGCCAGAGCATGACAGTGGCATCGCTTTTGATGACCCAGATCTTGCCATTGATTGGCCCGTCAAAAAAGAAGATGTGACCGTATCCGCGAAAGACAGTAAGCTCGGCTCTTTCCGAGACTTTGTTTCACCATTTGAATATACAGGCACCTAGGGGGCTTTCATGAAAATTATCGTAACCGGCGGTGCCGGCTTTATTGGGTCTGCTGTTTGCCGCCATTTGGTAAAAGACCTTGGTCACACCGCAATCAATGTCGACAAGCTCACTTACGCGGGTAATCTTTCAACACTGAAAGAAATTGAAGACAGCACCAACTATCATTTTGAGAAAGTCGACATCTGCGACCGCCTAGCCTTAGACGAGGTATTTGCCAGGCATCAGCCAGATGCTGTGATGCATTTAGCGGCAGAAAGCCATGTTGATCGCTCCATTACTGGTGCCACAGACTTTATCCAAACCAATATTATTGGCACCTTCAACCTCCTTGAGGTTTCTCGCGCGTACTGGCTTGGCCTTATGCCTGCCGACAAGGAAAATTTCCGTTTCCTTAATGTCTCCACGGACGAAGTTTACGGTAGCCTCGGCGCAGATGGCCTTTTCGAGGAAACAACACCCTATGACCCCAGCTCTCCTTATTCGGCGTCTAAGGCATCCGCGGACCATTTAGCAAATGCTTGGTTTGAAACATATGGGTTTCCTGCTGTTATCAGCAATTGCTCCAATAATTACGGCCCGTACCATCTGCCTGAGAAACTGATCCCGCTTGTAATTCTTAACGCGCTTGACGGTCAGCCTTTACCAATTTACGGCGATGGCAGCAATGTGCGTGATTGGCTGTATGTAGATGATCATGCGAAAGCACTTTATACAATATTGACCAAAGGCCGGTTAGGCCAAAAGTATAATGTTGGTGGCCGCAATGAACGCACCAACCTTGAAGTTGTTGAGCGTATCTGCACTATCCTTGACGAAGTACGCCCTAAAAATAGTCCTTACGCGGATCAAATCACTTATGTAACGGACCGACCAGGCCATGATGCCCGCTATGCTATCGACGCTACCAAATTAGAAACTGAACTTGGCTGGAAAGCTGAGGAAAATTTCGACACTGGCATCGAAAAAACTATCAAATGGTACCTTGATAACGAATGGTGGTGGGGTCCACTCCGCGAACATGCGGCTGAACGCAAAGGCGTTTTAAAAGGAAAATAAACTATGCGTATTTTTGTTGCGGGCGCATCAGGACAAGTTGCCTTGTCCCTAAAAGAAGCTGTTATAGGGAGTGACATTGAGCTCATCACAGCTGGCCGGCCTGATTTTGATATATCAGACCCTACCAACATGCGATCAGCGATTGAAGCCTTCAAACCGACCGCTATTGTAAACGCTGCTGCTTATACTGCCGTAGATGCCGCAGAAGAGAACGAAGCAGCAGCCAATGCCGTAAATGCAATTGGTGCCGAGGCTCTTGCAGAAATTGCTGCTGACCTTGAAGTGCCTTTCGTTCATATTTCAACCGACTATGTTTTTAGCGGCAACAAAAACGGTGCTTACACAGAAAATGATTCAGCAGCACCAACTGGTGCTTATGGCCGCAGCAAGCTTGCCGGCGAACTGAATGTTATGCTGAAAAACCCCAATAGTATTATTCTGCGCACCGCCTGGGTCTATAGTCCGTTCGGCAAAAATTTTCTTAACACCATGCTCAACCTTGCAAAAACACGCGATGAACTTGGTGTTGTTTCAGACCAAACTGGTAACCCGACCTATGCGCCTGATATTGCAGACGCTATTCTGCATATTCTTGAAGGTATTGAGGAAGAAGGCTGGCATGATGCCTATGCAGGCGTCTATCACCTTGCGGGCACAGGTGATACAAGTTGGCATGGTTTCGCATCCGAGATATTCAAAGAATGCAGTAAATATGGGCATCCAACACCCAAGGTAAATGCCATCACCACTGCAGACTTTCCAACGCCAGCAAAGAGACCGGCGAATAGTTGCCTAGATTGTAAAAAGGTTCAGCAAATATTCAGCATCAGGATGCCAGCTTGGCAAGAGAGCACGGCAAAATGTGTGAAACGGCTTTTAGAAGAAGACAGCCTGAATTAGAGCGTTTTAGAAGTTTTGTACCCATTTGTTATTCGACGGTTTGACCGGTGAACCCAGAAACAAAGGTGCACAGACTAGACTTGCCGACCAAGGCAGCGAGTGACGAAAACAATAGATTAGGTAAAGAGTAGCGAGCTAAGAACATGAACGCTATAAAAGACCAATAGTCCAAAGGTATATAGGGGAAACACTATGAAGGGTATTATTTTGGCAGGCGGGCTTGGCACGCGGCTGTACCCTATCACTAAATCCATCAGCAAACAGCTGTTGCCAATTTACGATAAGCCGATGATTTATTATCCGCTAACCACCCTTATGCTCGCGGGCATTCGTGAAATACTCATCATCAGCACGCCGCATCACCTACCACTTTATCGTGATTTGCTTGGTGATGGCTCTCAGTGGGGCATCAGCATTGAATATGCTGAACAAGCAAACCCTGCAGGCCTTGCTCAAGCTTTCCATATCGGGGAAAATTTTGTCGCAGGGCAGTCGTGCGCCTTGGCGCTCGGCGACAATATTTTCTATGCCGCAGGTTTCAGTCAATATCTAAAGCAAGCAGGTAGCGTAGAAAAAGGCGCTTATGTGTTTGCGTATCCTGTTGGAAATCCGAAAGACTTCGGCGTTGTTGAAATGGGCAAAGATGGGCGCGCTATTTCTGTTGAAGAAAAGCCGGAAAATCCAAAAAGCAACCTTGCTGTAACAGGCCTCTATTTCTACGATAAAGATGTGGTGGAAATCGCTAAAAATGTGAAGCCATCCGCACGCGGTGAGCTTGAAATTACCAGCGTCAATGACGCCTACCTGCAGCGCGGTGACTTGAATGTAGTCAAGCTTCAACGCGGTACGGCATGGCTTGATACCGGCACGGTCGACAGCTTGCTGCAAGCTAGTCAATTTGTACAAACTATTGAAGCACGCCAAAGCCTCAAGATCGCCTGCCCTGAAGAAGTGGCTTGGCGCAAAGGTTTTATTGATGATGCCAAGCTAGAAGAAATCGCCAACAGCTACAGAAACAGCTACGGTGAGTATCTTCAAAGCATGCTGAAATACGGAGCCGAGGGTAGCTATTAAGCTGCTGAGAACCCAATGAAACTATGGCCAGTGTCATACCCAAAGAAATGCACATATGATGATGTGCGTTTCTTTATGCTGTTGTGCCAAGGGGCAGAGCCAACCTACGCAGCTGATATAGAAATTCATGTGGGCGCAAGCCCTTTTGGCTTTTGTAAACATTTGCTGGGCTCCGGCGTGTTTGCACGCAGTATTCTACAGCCGCTTTCACTTGATAAGCAGGTCGCTCACCGTTCTTTTAGCGAAGAAGCTGCTGCGATTGCTCAAAAAGGGCTAAAACGGCATTTCAGCGTCAAGGAAACTCCCCCGAAGAACTGGTTACAAACGCTCGTAATCGCGACCAAAAGTCTTCGTTTTCTAAAAGCTTTTGACGCAGCAAACACAAGCTTTTCTGCTGGATGGTTTCAGACCAAAGTGCAGGAATCTGCGGCAAACCCTTACAATGAAATTATTTCAAAAATTGAGTATCTATCCGCAAGCAAAATATTAGGCTACGCCTATGATAGTGCTGACCCAAGCAAACAGTTAACGCTTGATTTCTTCATTAACGATACCTTTGTGGGCTCCTCGCAAACAGATGGCATGCGCCGAGATATTCAAGAACAAGCTGGCGGCGAAGGCAAGTGTGAATTTAGGCATACAGTAACTTTGCCCCGGCCCCTTACTGCACGGGATGAACTGTATCTTTCGATCTTTGACCATGAGACTGGTGCCCTTGTTTGCCCAGCCGTTGAATATCCTACAGTAGACATTCGGTATACCAGTCCGATGCAAGACTTCCACAAAAAGATACAGAAGCTAAGAAACACTAACAAAGCAATCGCAGCAAATCTGGATACTATTCAGGAAGCGCTGCCAGCGCTTGAGCAATATGCCGCTTTTCCGCTTGAGCATTATGACCTTTACAAGAAGTTATACCAAATACCGAAACCACCGCATGTTGAAGGCTTGTTACCTAATATTTCTGTAGCAAAGGGCCCGGGGTATACCTATGATCCTAAAGCTGATGTGATAGTATTCTGCGACGCGGGCGACCACTTGCTTGACGGTGCGATTGCGTGGATAGAGCATGCCACCTTAACGGAGCCCGATGCTTTTCTGTTTTTTGGTAACTACGAAGTGCTGTCCCCTGAGGGCAAACTGACGCCTCATTATCCTACCCATTTTGATCTTGATCAGTTTTTAGAAGACCCCACTAGAGCGTGCGCCTATGCCGTCAGGCGGCAGCAACTTGAGGAAGTTGGTGGACTAAATACCGATGAGGCAGCTCCGCATGCTGCACTTTGGCTTCGGTTACTTGCCCGCCACGGCGAACAGGGCTTCCTGAAGCTTCCTCATGCGGCTTGGCATATAGGTCAGCAAGAACCTGCGCGCGTGGATACTGCAAGCTTGATCAATGACCATTTCAACCATTTGGAAAACAAAGCCACAGCAAAGCCCAACGCCGACAAATACGGCGGGGCGCTGGCAAACGCAGCGACAATAGACTGGCCCATTGACGAAAGCATGCCAAAGCTTGCAATCATCATCCCTACCCGCAACAGTCACGCCCTTATTAAAGGGTGCGTGGACAGTCTGCGGCATACATTACATCACCCCGATGCAACAGAAATTATTATTGTTGATAATGGTAGTACGGATAAAGATACTAAGGACTGGCTGCATGCAGCAGACGCCATGGATGGTATCCGCGTTTTGGTACATGACGCCCCCTTTAATTGGGCCGAGATTAATAACAAAGCTGTTGCAGACAGTGACGCAGACTATTTTCTTTTTCTCAACAATGACACTGTGGCGCTGGATGAGGGCTGGGACCATATTCTGCGTGGCTATTTAAACCGAGACGAAGTTGGCATGGTTGGAGCGCGCCTTCTATTTGAGGATGGCAGCATTCAGTTTGCAGGGTACGTTGTTAACTCAGATAATATTGCACTGAAGGAAGCTTACGGTGAAAACCCTGATGTTGGTGGTTATATGAACCGCAGCAAACTTACACACGCTTGCACAGCGCTTATTGGGGCTTTTATGGCGTGCCGCCGGAATGTTTTTGAAAAAGCAAACGGTTATGACGCCGAACGCTTTCCTGTTGCTTTCAACGACATTGATTTTTGCCTAACCGTTGGGGAATTGGGGTATAAAAATCTCTATGTCCCTTCGATCACTTTCCATCATTTGGAATCTAAAAGCCGAGGTTATGATGCGCAGGATGCAGAAAAAGCTAAACGCGAGGAAAATGAGCGAAAAGTTATGAGGGACAAATGGGGGCCTCTTCTGGAGGATGACCCATACTACCCTTCAACCTTTCTGAAGTGCGAACCCACACATTCCTTACTTGCTGCTCCTAAAAAAGCCAGTATAACAACCTGAAGATTGAGGGAGAGCCTAGCCCAACAGCTTCGCCATTATAACGTGTCAGATAGTCGGAACAGTCATCCATGAAAAAACTGCTTAAATTACTAGGCGGAAGGACAGTACCCCTTAAGAAAAGCCGAAAAGCTATCCTTAAGGCGGGCCTGTTTCTGGAAGATTGGTACCTGAAACGGTACCCTGGTGTTATTCACGACCCACATTCTGCGATCGACCATTATTTACTAAAAGGCGAAAAACAGGGCTATTGGCCTAACCCCTATTTTGACCCGGCTTGGTACCTGAAAAACACCGCAGCAGCGCGGCGTAGTAGGCTTCCTGCCCTACTACACTATGAGTTTGAGGGTTGGAAAAAAAACCGCAACCCATCAGACCATTTCTGTACCGAGCTTTATCTGGAACAATATCCCGACGTAAAAGCTGGTTCACACAAAGACACATCCCCCTTAAGTCACTTTTTGCATGAGGGACAATATGAGGGCAAAATCGCCTTCCATAGCCATCTAAAGATAATGGAACAAGGCGAGCAATATATTCGCGATATGCTTGTCATCAACGCCAGTGGCCTTTTTGATGGACGCTGGTACAAAGCCTTCTACACACATTTGCAATCCCATGACATGGACCCTCTGTTTCATTATGTAAGCCAAGGGCATTGGCAGAATAAAAAACCAAATCCAGTTTTTGAAACCTCGTGGTATCGCCTCCAACACATGGAAGAAATTGGAGCAGGCAACCCCTTCGTTCATTTCATTGAAGAGGGCGAAAGAAATGGCCTCGATCCCTCATGTGATTTTTCCACAAAAACATATTATGCGCAGCACCCTAACCTAATCCCCGGCGTTGATAGCTCCTTGTTACACTATCTACAAATTGGCACAGCCAAAGGCGAAGCACGTCCACAGCCCGGCATAGAGGAATTCTCCACTGGCGGAAAATTTGTGCCGTCTGCAAAACTTCCCCTTGAGGAAGGCCTGCGCGGCATGATCGACTTTGAAACAAAAAATCTTGCCCCTGATACGCAGGATTATAAAAGCAGCAAGCTTAAAATTCACTGGGTCATTCCTGATTTCGCGGCAGGCGGCGGCGGTCATATGACCATTTTCCGCATGGCCCATTTTCTGGAGTATTATGGCCACAAACAAACCTTTTGGATCAACAGCCCCTCAATCCATAAATCTGAGGAAAAAGCTGCTGATACAATCCTGAAGTATTTTCAGCAATTTACTGGCAAGGTCAAATTCCTCGATAAACGCTTTAAAAAAGCTAAAGGTGACATCATTATTGCGACGGATTGCTGGACTGTCTGGCCTGTATTATCCGCAACAAACTTCAAGCGTCGTTTCTATTTTGTGCAGGATTTCGAGCCTAGTTTCCACGCAATGGGTAGCCACTATTTAGCGGCCGAGGAAACCTATAAACAAGACATAGACTGCATCTGCGCCAGCCCTTGGCTCGCGAAACTTATGCAGGAAAATTATGACCGGTGGGCACGTCCATTTTGGCTCGCGGCGGATACAAGCCTCTATCATCCAGTGCCAAAATCAAAAGAAAACAAACGCCCCCGCATCGCTTTCTACGCCCGACATTTTACAGCACGGCGCGCAGTCGAACTTGGCATGCTAGCGCTAGAAGAACTTGCAAAGCGCGGCGTAGCCTTTGAAGTAGACTTTTTTGGTGCCCCACTGGAGTTTAATCAAGCCCCATTCCGGTATAAGGACCACGGCGTCGCAACCCCGGAAGAACTAGCCAGCATTTTCCAAAAAGCAGATATCGGCGTCGTTTTCTCCGCCACCAATTATTCACTGGTCCCGCAAGAAATGATGGCATGCGGCCTACCCATTGTTGAGCTTGACGGCGACAACACCCGCAGCATCTTCCCTCCAGATGTGGTGAGTTTTGCGGAGCCCCACCCAGCGCGTATTGCAGACGCTATTGAGGCACTCGCAGCACACCCTAAAACACGCCAGCAGCAATCAAAAGCAGCGCGCGAATGGGTCAATAAATTTCAGTGGGAGGACGCTGCAAAAACAGTCGAAGCCGCACTCCTTAAACGCATCGCCGAGTTTGGAACCGACATCAAACCCAAACCAAACAAAAAATACCGAACTGCACCAAAAGCATCGGTGGTAATACCGACATACAACGCTGGGCCAGTGCTTGATAAAGTTCTGAGCGCTGCAACAACACAGCGCGCGCCGTGGCCCTTTGAAATACTCGTAATCGATAGCGGTTCCTCCGACGAAACCCTCGACATTATCGCCAAATATCCGAGTGTGAGATTGCACTCCATTGATAAATCGGATTTCAACCACGGCGATACGCGTAACTTGGGCGTCAAACTCACGGACGGTGACTTCATCGCCTTTCTAACTCATGATGCAATGCCCGCTAATGAAAACTGGCTTTATAACCTTATCACGACCTTAGAAAAGCATCCAAATGCTGGTGGGGTGTTCGGTAAACATCTCGCTTACCCAGAAGCGTCCCCCTATACGGTGCGCGATATGGATGCCCACTTCAAAAACCTGCTCCAGTATCCGCTGTACCTAGATAAAGAAACCAACCCAAAACGGTTTGAAGAAAAAGAAGAACAATGGATGCAGTTACTGCATTTCTATAGTGACAATAATAGCTGCATGCGCCGTTCAGTTTGGGAGAAAATTCCCTATCGTCCTGTGAAATTCGGCGAAGACCAAATCTGGGCTGATGATATTATCAAAGCGGGTTACGGTAAGCTGTATGCCCCGCGTGCAGTTGTTTATCACTCTCACGATTTTGCACCCGATGTTCACCAAGAACGGAACATGACAGAAGCAGCCTTTTTCAAGCATTTCTTCGGCTACGCACTAATCAAAAATGAAACGGCCCTTACAAACACCTTGAAAGAGCTAAATGAAGGGGATGAGACTTGGGGTTTGGAACGAGGCCTCGCGCCAGAAGTCATTGAAAAACAAAAACTACTCAATGAAGCCCGCCTTCGAGGGTATTTAGAAGGTTATCAAGCAGACACCAGCGACATGTTCTAGGGGTAACTAAACCCCAGAATGACCTAGGCGTTTACCAGCAACAGCTGCAACCATATCTTCGTCATAAGTCTCACCGAGAAACTCAAACAAAGGCTCAAAGGCTTTTGGGTCCGCACGTGTGACTTCATGGCGTAGATGAATTGCGCGTACCGGATACTTCTTCAAATAATCAGCATAAAGCGTGTCTGCCGCCGAGATAATTTCTTGCACCCGTTCTGGCTTCATATTTGCCCACCAACCAGATCGCGCCACTTCTTCCCACGGTCTGGTATTAAAAACAAACTTACAGCCAGCAAAATTACCATGAATAAAATTTAAAAAGGGCTCAAACTCGTCAGGCCCAGCTTCATGAAACCGAATTTCCTTAAAACCAACAACACGTGCTTCAGCGGGTGGGCGAAGAATTTCAGAAACAAAACTACCCAACAACTTCTTTGTGTAGCTCTCAGGGTTAATTTCGTTCGCGCCGTACCAAGGGTTATCAGCAGCATGAGGGTTTTTACCATGTGTATAACGCGCCGTATGCGCAGCTTTACTTGCTTGATATAGCGGGAAAAGAGCATTCATATTTTCACCGCGTACAAAATACCCAGGAATAGCCTGCAAGACAGATTGCAGGACGGTCGAACCTGACCTTCCGTAGGTGATGATGAAAATAAAACTGCGTTCTTTTTGCACGATGCGCTGATCCTTTTGAAGTCGCTTCATTTTTAAGATGCCTAGCACGTTGTGGCAAGCTACATTAACCAAACAAAAATACACTTGTGGCTACACTAATGCTGCCACTGCCTTGAAAAATACAGCTAGTATTCGCCCGACGTACTCAGGATTTTGTTAGTGCTTATCAGTAATTTACTACTCATACCCGGAACAGGGGATACTGCATCGGAAATATTTCGTGCCCTCAGATACGAAAAAACTGTTCGGCTATACGCAAGCAGCCACGGCGAAACACACACAGAACCTGAGCATACGCCGCACCGAATGACCCCCATCAGGCAACTTCCTTTTATTGCAGACACAAACTTCCCTGGCGCCCTTCAAAACGCGCTAGAGCAAGCCAGCATAGATTATATTGTACCGACAACGGCGGAAGCCCGGACATTCTTCAAACACCATACCAATTCCCTGCCGGTGCTTGATACTCAAATCACTCGCGAGCAGCCTTCCCCGCAAGACGCTGAGGTGAGGATAGATTGTTATTCGGATAAACAGCATCACCTAGTCTATGTGGCGGCCAGAAAACGTATGGAGACCCAAAACAAAACAGACACCGTTTGGCAGACAGTTGCTCTATCACCTGAACAAAAAGTTTTCGCTGCCGCATGTGCTCAAAAAAACGGCCTAACAGGCGCATGGAGTTTCACGCCAGCAACGCGCACCACACCAGAAATTGTCATTCCCTACTTTATACCAGAAATGGGACTGCACAGAGCTCTAGGGGTGAACTTTCTGCTGTTGATGCTCCATGAAGCGCGCGGCAATCAAATCAAAGCTCTCCCCATTAACGCTTGTGCCAAATGGTCAGAAAACACCAAAGGCATTAGCGTAAAGCTAGAGTATCAGACTGTTTTCTTAGACCTAGACGACACCCTAATCGTTCAAGGCACTATAAATGATACAGTTGTGGCATTTATCTATCGCTGTCAGGCAAAGAATACGCCCGTTTATCTAATAACGCGCCACTACCGCGACCCTGCCATTACCCTCTGCGAGTTTGGTATTGCAGAGAAACTGTTTGAAGATATCATTTGGATACAAGATAAAATGCCAAAGAGTAGCTTTATGAAAGACAAAGAAGCACCGCTCTTTCTTGATGACGCCTTTTCTGAACGACTTGCCGTATCATCAGAAACTGACATCCCCTGCCTTCCCCCTGAAGCGGTAGAAGCCCTGATGGTTAGCCTATAGCTGTGGGTTTTCACTATAGTGAATCAAAACCCTAGTCAAACGCCGCTGATTGTCACAGTTATTGATTCACCTTTTCACAGATAATGATTCAAAATCGCCAAACTTCATAGTTAGTGAGAAAGTCACGACATGGCGCCTCAAACATCCTCTAGTAATACCCCCAGTGAACAGACGCTACCAACTTGTATAATTTTTCTGGGCTGCGAACAGCTGCTATCGCTATGGAAAGCGGAAGGTACTAATATTCAACTAAATGGCTGGAATTGACCCTTTGCGGTCATGCATTTCCCAACATCGGGCTACCTACATTCGTGCACTTCAACGGTTAGGTGGCAGATACCCATTTTCTGCGTGATAAGAGACTTATAGTGGTCAGGGCATTTGGGTTCATGGGTCACGATTGAAACAATGGCGGAGAGCTGGTTTGAATTCAGGTGCCATACATGGAGGTCCACCACTTTGTCGTCTCCTTCGCTTTCAATCAGGCTGACGATTTTTTCGCGCGCACCGGTGTCATCATGCCGGTCCAGCAGGATCGCCGCCGTGTCCTTACCCAGGCCGATAGCCCAGCGGGTAATGATAATGGCACCCACAATGCCCATCACAGGATCCATCCAGACCCAGCCCAGTGATTTGCCCGCAAACAGGGCGACAATCGCCAGCACAGACGTAAGGGCATCAGCTAAAACGTGTAGATAGGCTGCCCGCAGGTTATGGTCATGATGATGGCCATGACTATGGCTACCATGATGACCATGGTGATGGTGATCGCCGCCCAGCATGAAGGCACTGACAATATTGACGACAAGGCCTAGAACCGCCACACTAATGGCTTGGTTAAACTGAATTGCCTGTGGCGTGATCAACCTGTCAACTGATTCCACGGCCATCAGGAGCGCCACAACGCCTAGTACAATCGAACTTGAATAGCCGCCCAGCACTCCCACCTTGCCGGTACCAAAGCTGAAGGCATCATTGCCCGCATGTTTGCGGGCATAGGCATACGCGAAAAGTGTGATACCGAGTGCCGCCGCGTGGGTGCCCATATGCCAGCCGTCCGCCAGCAGCGCCATTGAGCCGAATGCAAGTCCGGCAGCAATCTCCCCAACCATCATGATGACGGTCAACCACACTACGCGACGTGTGCTCTTTTCTGCCTTCTCGTTGGTGCCATGAAAATTATGGTCATGCATCCACTGGTCCATTTTGTCCGTATGCATTCGTATTTACTCCGTCAGTCACTTGCAATAGGAGGGAAGCGCAGCCCCGAAGGGCTACGCTAAGTAAATTAGGCCTCATGGACCACCTTGTTATGAGCGTCATTTTGGCTACCTAGTCTGCCAAAAAGACTGTAAAGCACTGGCAGCACTATAAGCGTGAGCAGAGTTGAGGAGATAATGCCGCCAATCACCACAGTGGCGAGCGGACGTTGCACCTCACTACCGATCCCTACGTTGAGCGCCATAGGCACAAAACCAAGGCTGGCAACAAGGGCTGTCATCATCACCGGGCGAAGACGCGCGAGTGCCCCTTCACGGATGGCCTCCGCAAATGCCTTGCCCTCATCCAAAAGCCCCCGGATGAATGACACCATCACCACACCATTGAGGACCGCCACGCCGGAAAGGGCAATAAAACCCACGGCCGCAGAAATCGAGAATGGCATGTCTCTGAGTAGCAAAGCCGCCACACCGCCGGTAAGGGCAAGTGGAATACCGCTGGAAACTATCAGCACATCCCGCCAATTGCCAAACAGCGTGTAAAGAAGACCGAGTATCAATAACAGGGCAGCAGGCACTACAAGGCGCAACCGCTCAGCCGCAGATATAAGCTGCTCAAACGTGCCACCATAAGTGACCCAGTAGCCTGCAGGCACACTAACATCCCTTGTGACTGTGGTTCGCACCTCTTCAACAAAGCTGCCCAGATCCCGGCCTCGCACGTTGGCGGTGACCACCACACGTCGCTTGCCGTTTTCGCGGCTGATCTGGTTGGGGCCAATCGCGACCTCAATGCTGGCAAGTTCGGAAAGCGGCACGAAGGAAAGATTATCCTCATCCCCTTCCCGAAGGTAATCCGGTAAAGGCACCGGCAATCGCCCAATAGCAGCAACATTATCGCGCAAGTCTTCCGGCAAACGAACCACGATATCAAAGCGGCGGTCGCCTTCAAATATCTGGCCTGATGCCCTGCCGCCTACAGACGTGGCAATCACATCCTGCACGTCAGCGATTGAGAGGCCATAACGCGCTATCGCCTCCCGGTTTGGAATGACAGACAGGATCGGCAGACCTGTTGCCTGCTCCACCTGAATATCAGCGGCACCCGGAATGGCCCCCATCACACCTTCAATGTCCTTGGCAGTTGCCAGAAGCGTATCAAGGTCATCACCAAACACCTTCACGGCAAGATCCGCCCGCACCCCCGAAATCAGCTCGTTAAAGCGCATCTCAATAGGCTGCGTAAACTCATACTTGTTACCGGGATACGTGAGCATCACAGCTTTGATCTCTTCCACAAGTTTAGTTTTAGGCTTCTTTGGGTCCGGCCAGTTTTTGCGGTCCTTGATTAAGATGAAGGTATCAGCAACGTTTGGTGGCATCGGGTCCGTCGCCACATCTGCAGTACCGATCTTTGAGACGATCTTATCCACCTCCGCAAAACCACGCAGCCTGTCTTCAAGTGCAAGCTGCATATCTATTGCCTGACTGAGGCTGGTTCCCGGAATGCGGAGCGCATGCATCGCGATGTCGCCCTCATCTAGGTTCGGAATAAACTCCGAGCCCATTTTGGAGGCCACATAGCCGGTACCCGCCAGAAGACCAAGCGCTGCTAGAACAACTAATGCCCGCGTCTTCAGGACAAAGCCAAGAAGAGGCGCATACAGGGACTTAGAGGCCCGAACAATCGCACTTTCCTTTTCCTGCACCTTGCCCGTCACAAAGGTCGCAACCGCAGCAGGCACAAAAGTAATAGAAAGGACAAGAGCGCTCAGGATCGCCAAAACAACAGTAAAGGCCATCGGATGGAACATCTTCCCTTCAACACCGGTCAGCGCAAAGATCGGGATGTAGACAATCGCAATGATCACAACACCAAAGATGCTGGGTTTGATCACCTCGCATGTCGCCTCCGCTGCCAATGCATGGCGTTCCTGCCTTGAGAGCAATCGACCGAGCTTATGCTGCTCCGCCCCAAATCGCCGGAGACAGTTTTCCACGATGATCACTGCACCATCGACGATCAGGCCAAAATCAAGCGCACCCAGGCTCATAAGGTTGCCGGAAATACGGTTTTCCACCATGCCCGTGATAGTCATAAGCATCGAAAACGGGATCACAAGCGCTGTAATAAGGGCTGCCCTGACATTGCCCAGCATAAAGAGGAGGATTACGATCACCAGAAGCGCACCCTCAACAAGGTTTTTAGCGACTGTATTGATTGTTTTATCCACCAGCACCGTGCGATTATAAGCTGGCTTGATCACGATACCTTCCGGTAGCGTCTTGTTGATCTCTGCCACCTTTTCATCAACCGCCTTGGAGACAATACGACTGTTCTCACCAATCAGCATGAAAACGGTGCCCAGCACCACCTCATGCCCGCTTTGGGTTGCGGCACCGGTGCGAAGCTCCTCACCCAGCACCACATCCGCCACGTCGGTTAAACGAATGGAAACACCATGCCGCTGTGTGATGATAATCTTCTTCAGGTCTTCCACACCCTCAGCTTGGCCCGGCACACGCACCAGATACTGCTCACCCGACCGTTCAATATAGCCCGCGCCTATATTAGCGTTATTACGCTCAAGCGCATCGATAATGTCATCAAGGCCAAGGCCGTAAGCTGAGAGCTTGTCAGGCCACGGCGTCACATGGAACTGCTTCTGGTACCCACCGATGGTGTTAACTTCCGTCACTCCTTTCACCGTCACAAGCTGTGGTCGAACGACCCAGTCATGAATGGTGCGTAAGTCCGTCGGCGTATAGATTTCACCGTCATCATTCACTGCACCCGGCAAGGCATCCACCGTATACATGTAAATCTCACCAAGCCCGGTTGCGATCGGGCCCGGCGCAGGTTCAATGCCCGGCGGCAAATCCCCTTTCGCCGTTTGCAGGCGCTCATTCACCAACTGGCGGGCGAAATAGACGTCAGTGCCATCCTCGAACACCACCGTCACCTGCGACAAGCCGTAGCGCGAAATCGAACGCGTATAGTCTAGCTTCGGCAATCCGGCGAGTACCGTCTCAATCGGAAAGGTAATGCGCTGTTCCGCCTCAAGCGGTGAATAGCCGGGCGCTTCAGTATTGATCTGCACTTGCACATTGGTAATGTCCGGCACAGCATCGATGAGGAGACGCTGGAAGTTAAAGGCCCCCAGAGCCGCGACCGCGATAACGAGAACAAGGACTGTCCACCGTTTGGCGATCGCAAAAGATATCAATCTTTCAAGCATGATAATTCCTTTGTTCGCCTAATGGTCGTGTGACGCGCCATCTTTTTCGATGTCCGCCTTGATGATGAAGCTGTTGCCAGTGACATAGGGCTGACCCGGCTTGATACCGCCCAGCACCTCAACCCATTCAGATGTCCGCTCGCCCAGCTCCAGCATGCGCACCTCATAGGTGTCGCCCACTTGCGCGAACACTACGGTAAAATCGCGGAAGCGTTGCAGGGCCTCAGGCTTTACAGCCAACGGTACCTCGCGGCGGCCTACAACTGCCCGGCCTTTCACTGTCATGCCAGGAATCCATTCTTTCTGAAGATTCGGGAGTGGTGCATGCATGATCAGCGTTTGTGTCGCGCTTTCTGCAGTCGGCAGATAGAATTCAAGCTCCGTCTCTGCCGTGTGGCGACCATCGACCGAACTGATCTTCACCCTCTGGCCCGGGCGTATGGTATCGGTATCGCCGGGGTAAACGTGAAAATCCACGCGCAGGCGCGTCAGATCCCCGATAACAAACAGCGGCCTGTCATACACCACATCACCCTTTTGGGCCGTACGGCTGACGATCACACCGTCCATTGGCGCTGTAATATCATATGGCTGCAGGCTCTCGTTGCTTTCAATCCGGGCAAGTACTTCGCCAGCCTTCACGGTCTGGCCCTCAGTTTTTCGGACTTCTAGGATTTTGCCTGGGAAGCGAGCACGCAGCGTTGACTGGGCGTCAGGCGCAAACTCTACGCGGCCAAGAAGATCAAGCGTGCTTTCAATGATTTGTGGACCGACGGGTTCAACTTCGATCCCCATCAGCTTGGCCATATCGGTGCTGATTGTCGTCCGGCCTTCATAACTGTCGTAGGACCAGCGGTATGTCTTACCCTTGTAATTGGCTTCAACATTGACATCAAAAGAATGCGGTTCTGTCACCACCCCGTCACCCGAGAGATAATCCCCTTCAGCTTCGAACGGGAAATAGTTTTCTTCGCCGTCCAGACGACCAAGCGTGATGCTGGCCTCAACATTTCGCGGCGTTACCTGTTGGCCATCATCATAGGCGTAGAGGCGGAATTGTGGCGGTGTTCCCTGTTCAAAGATGGTTACCTCAATAGCAAAATTACCATCTTCCAGAAGGCGGCCACCATTTGGGCCTTTGGGTACCTCATCCTGTGCTGCAGGACCGTGACCATCCCCCCCTTTTTCATGCGCGTGATCATCTGCTGGTTGCCCGCATGCGGCAAGCATCCATGTAATCGCGAAAAGAGCTATGAGTTTCTTGAAAATTTGCTGCGTCATATTAACTACCTTCGTGGTCGATTTGATCATCCGCGTCAGCCGCAAGGGCGGCGGCAGGCGTGACCACGTCTGTGGAATAGGTTGCTGTCAGTCGGTTGATGTCTGTCTGTGCCAGATGAAAACGTGTGATGGCATCAAGCTGCTGTATCTCAATATCAGCGAGCAGTGACTGGGCCGCAAATACATCCAGATAAGATGCTGCACCCTTTTCCATCCTGTCCATCACCAACCGTTTAGCTCCCTCTGCAGCTCTCACGTTCACCTCTAGCTGGCGCGCTGTCTGGTAGGCCGTAAGCTGCCTGTTATGGGCCATCATCAATTGGCGCGAGAGCCGCCGCTCTACCTCAAGAGTTTCATATCGACTGCGTGTGATGGCTGCGCGAGCCCTGCCGATATTGCCTTTGTTTGTGTCATGAAGCGCCAGCGGGATCGAAACACCCGCAACCGCGGCAACGTCGGATGTTTGTTGGTGATAGCGAAGGCCCACCCGCACTGTCGGGTCCTGCACAGCCTTGGCTTTTTCAAGTTTGAGCGCGGCTGACCTAGCCCCTTCTTTCTTACGCCAGACGGCCATATCCGGACCATCCAGTATTGCCTCTGCAGTTACCGGCGTCACGGCATCCGGCATTATGAGCATGCCCTCAGCATCCAACGAAAAGTCTGCAGAATTGCCTCCCCACAGGCTGGCAAGCGCAAGCTTGGTAGCTTCCAGTTGGCGTTTGGCTTCTTGCACCTTGTTTTTTGCATTCAATGTTCGAATGTTTGCATTCTGGGCTGCGAGCTCGGAATCCTTACCCGCTTCCACACGCTTGCGGATCGCAGTTTCAATATCATGCAGAATAACAAGCTGGGCTTCTAGTGCCTCTACCCGTGCCTTGGCGGCAACGGCTTCCAGAAAGGTTTTCTCTGCCATATGAATCAGATCAAGGCGGCGCACATGCCACTCTGCTTCAGTGATCCTCACTTCTTCGCGAGCCAGCTTAGTCCTTAAGCCACGCTTGTTGGCGCGCTCATACTGCTGGGCATAAGTGACTGTTAGCTCGGTTCTATCCAGACCTGTAAAAGGACCAGTCCCTGTGAAGTTTTCCATCTGCGCGTCTATCGTGGGATTGGGTTTCACTCCCACCTGGGCAACAGAAGCACTCATTTCCACCATACGGGCCCGTGCGGCCTCTAGGCTCGGTGATGTATCAAGCACACGTGCTATGGCAGCGTCCTTGCTTAATAAGGTGTCAGCAAAACCGGCGGTTGCGGATAGCGCAAAACCAGCAAGCAAGCCGACAGCAGCACAAGCCGCTCTCTTACGAAAATTCATGATGTCTACTCTCATCAAATACAACAATAGGCACCGGACAACAGCCCAGTGCAGGTATTAAGATTTGAAAAGATCAGACTAAGGGAGGGGGAACCGGTGGCCGATATCCATAACTACGGGCTCGTTCGTCAGCCACAAGGCCAAAGCGGGCATTAAAATGCTGCAGTACAGGCACTGCCACAGCGTCAACATCAATGAAAAAACTCAAAAGTGTATGAAACCCTACATGGGCTGACTTGCCTTCCAGCGTATCATGTTCGGTTGGCTCACCTTGGTCATGGCCATGTGCCATCTCACTTGCGTGGACCTGTACATGCGACGTTTTGACATGATCGTGGTCCATGTCAAAGACAGCAAGGTCAATAAAACGCATGAACACCAGCGCAAAAAGCGCTGTCATTGCTACATGCTGTTTGACCAGAGTTGCCGTCATTTTTTTGCTACATTCCTTTTGAGAGCTTGGATAGTAGGCGTGAACGCGCCACCGATCAACCCCGATGGCGCGAACATGATTATTATTGCTTCAGCCCAATGATCTCATAGTTACCCTTGAGCTTCAGCTTGATAGTCAGGGCCACGTCGGTCTTGTTCTTCCAGTACCAACCGTGAGACCCATCCCATGGCGCATAAAACAGGCCGCTCATGCCAGCAGATGTACTGATAGCAAAGCTTTCAAAATAACCGGTCGTGTCGCCTATTGGTTCGCCGTGAAAGTCAAAATAGAGCTCGCCGCCATCCACGCTCCATTCATGTTGAACCTTGGCACCAGGCACCATGTGGAGCTTGTATTCAAGCCCCTTGCCGGGCGCGATGGCGATTTCAACTGTGTCTTCGCGTTCAGGCAAAGTCTCAGTAGGAGCAGGCGCTTCATCCGCTGCAGCAGCAATTTGTGTAAGGCCAAGTGCCTTGCCGGTGCCCAGCGGATCAATGTCATATTCCGCAGGCAAAATAAGTGTGACAAGCGCCACACCTGCAAGCGCGGTAGCCGCGATTGTGCCGCGCACGAGTGATTTGGTTGTAAGTAACTGATGATCGTCAGACATATGTGTCCCTCCCCTAGGCAACAAAATAACCGGTGAGCTGAAAACCCATCAGCATCATCCCGGCGGACATAAGTAGAAAATTGGTAACAGTGGCGAAACGGCGGAAACTGTCATAGTGCCGCCAGAATGCCAGAACCAACAGAATGATCAGGAGCGCTGCTAATTGACCAAGCTCCACTCCCACATTGAAAGAAACCAGATTACCGAATAGGTTCTCCTCATCCAGTGGAAAATCTTGCAGCTTGGTAGCAAGTCCAAACCCGTGGAAGAGGCCGAAGATCAATACCATGGCACGCGTATCAGGCCGCCAACCGATGGTACGTTCAAAACCACCCAGATTATCGAACCCCTTATAAACAACTGACAGGCCGATCACTGCATCAATCAGATACGGGTTAACCGCAATGCCATTCAAAACGCCGCTCATCAGCGTCAGACTGTGCCCAATAGTAAAGAGCGTGACATACAGCAGCACGTCTTTCGATTTATAAAGAAAAAAGATCACGCCAACGAGAAACAACAGATGGTCATAACCTGTGACCATATGCTTTGCCCCGATATACATGAAGGCAATGACCTCCAACCCAGCATTTTGGAGCAGAAACTGCTTCGTTCCTTCATCCACCCCATGAGCCCATGCACCGGACGTGAGCCCAAATAAAAGCATGGCTAATAAAGTGGCAGCAGCACAAGCTGCTTTCTTATGAAAATTCATAATGTCTTACTTTCATCAAATACAACAATTGGCACCGGACAAAAGCCCAGTGCAGGTATTAGGATTTGAAGAGATCAGACTAAAGGAGGGGGAACCGGCGGCCTATACCCATAAGTTTGGGCTCGTTCGTTGGTTGCAAGACCAAAGCGGGCATTAAAATGCTGAAGTACAGGCACTGCCACAGCGTCAACATCAATGAAAACATTCAGGAGTGTGTGAAACCCTACATGGGCAGATTTGCTATCCAGCGTTTCATGTTCACTTGGCTCGTCGTGGTCATGGCTGTGCGCCATTTCGCTTGCATGGGCCTGAACATGCGACGTTTTGATATGATCGTGGTCCATGTCAAAAACAGCAAGGTCAATAAAACGCATGAACACCAGCGCAAAAAGCGCTGTCAGTGCCACATGTCGTTTGACCAGTGCCATCATATATCTTCCTAATGCCCCATACTATATTGTCGTAGGCAAAGAGAGCTATAATGTCTAGTCCAATGTACCATCGCTACCATACAAATGGTTGATGATGCTGCATTCACTCAAGGGTTGCTCGTCGGCAGGGCAGTATTCTGCCAAGCGCTTCAGACTTTTTTGCATGCTTTTAAGCCGCCTAATCTTGTCCTCGATTTCGCTAAGCTTTGCCTGTGCACGTTTGTTCACTGATGCACAGTCGGCATCAGGGTCATCAGTTAGCCCAAACAGTTCAGTAATCTCGTTCAAAGTAAAACCAAGAGCCTGAGCCTCCTTAATGAAACGCACCCTGTTCACTGCGTCCATTGTATAAACCCTGTAGCCAGAAGACAGGCGTTCTGGAGGTGGGAGAAAGCCACTACGCTCATAGTAGCGAATTGTTTCCACACCAACATTTGTGGACTTCGCAAGTTTACCGATCGTCATTGTTGCCATGACTCTCTCCTAAATTTTCACCTTCATGCTACCATAAACCCTTAACCTTATGACTTTGCCAAAAGAGTTATGAGATAGAGCCAGCTCGTCTTTTCTTACCCAAAAGAAAGTTGAAGTCCCGGCGATAAAAACGGAAAAACAACAAGGCCATACCACTAATCGCAAACAAAGCCGCAAACAGGGAAGTTGCAATTACAAGCGGATTATTAATATCACTTCGCTCGTCATAATCCATTATATGAAGCATCCAGAAAAAATCGAAAAAGCGCCACACTTCGGAACGACGCGCAACGATACGCCCTTGTGTTGGTGACACATAAAGAGCTGTTTCTTCTTCATCCGCAAACTTCACTTGCCACACGGGGAGCGGCCCGCGGTAATCAATATTATGTTCGCGCAGTTCATTCACTGAGACAACTGGTGCGTCTAAGCTAAAGTCTGCTTCAGCGATCAATTGAGCAAGATCACCTGAAATAGGTGAAAGCAAAGCGCCAGTGATTGCATCCCGTATTTCTATCCCACCTTCCTTTTTTCTTATTTTAGCAACCGGCTGACCCAAAATATGCGTGTGGCCGATCTCAGAGACGTCTCCGCCTGATAAACGAACAATTTCATTGATTCCTAGATAGTTACTATCTGGGCTCAATGTCATTGCTTCCTGTTCTGCGACTTTATGTTGCCCCCGCACTTCATCAATGGGAAGCCATGTCATAACAAGGCCTCCCACGGTCCAGGCTAGAAGCTGTAATCCCAGTATGAGCCCAACCCACTTATGTGACTGCGCAAAGAATTTATGCCATTTTTGTTTGGTCATTATTTTCCCTAAACTTTTAGTATTCCCCCAGTCTTTGGTTATCAGCCAGCCGGGGTAAGATACGGACTATCAGGCTCGGGTATAAAAACCGAACCTGATCTTGAATGCTACTTATCGCCCCACTGCACGACTGCAATTTTCCAGTCTGTGCCTGTACGCTTCAACAGCAGAAACTCGCGGGTTGTTCCATCAATGGCTTTACCTTTATAGGTACCCGCAATGCTTGAGTGTGTAATAACCCAAGCAATATCACCAGACTGGCCAACCTCCCGGGAAAGCATTTTACTTTCGATACTTGGTAAAAAAGCCATATCTGACTTCATATGCCCGGTCATATATTCCATTTTACTGGTTTGCGCATGACCGCCCTCAAGAATTAAAACGTCATCTGCAAGTAGCATGCTGACCGTTTCTACATCACCACTTTTGAGAGCGGCGTATAAAGCGTCGGAAATAGCAGCGGGGTCAACAGATGCAGAAGAGGCTTCATGGCTATCGCCGTGATCATGGTCGCCGTCGGTGTGGTCATGGCTTTTCGCTTCCGGTTTAACGGTGGGCTTGCCATGTTCAGCACCTTCGGCGTGCTCATGAGGCGCTGACTGAATCTTGCTATCATCAGATCCTTCACCTTTAGTATGATCATGGACTTCGGATTCAGCTACCGTGCTGTCTCCGTGATCGTGGCTCCCAGCGCCCTCTGCATGGGCATGGCCCTCACCAGATGTTTCTGGAAGACGCATCACACCGAGACCGTGCCGGTAAACAAGTTCCGCCCCGAAATATCCAGTGACCCCAATCAGGCTTGCTAGCACTAGGCTAGCCGCAACCATAGTGTTCGACACGGCTTTGGACCGCACGGACCAAATAACAACGAGGAGTATCGCCGCTCCTGTGATGAGGGCCCACATACGGTGCACTTTCATCACTTTGTGCGCGACATCATCATG
>CAXBKT010000040.1:0-22778 GCA_963976155.1 uncultured Kordiimonadaceae bacterium
ACCTTGTCGTAGACCTTATTGGGCGCGGCATGCTGCCTGCTGTGGCTGGCGACATGGTCCTACGTATGCTTCCGCCCCTTATTATGGATGAAAGCCACATCGACGAAGCGATGGAAAAATTGGATGCAGCCCTTACGGACTTCGCTGCAAAAGCGGAATAAAACCCGCCTTAATTGGAAAGTATGAGTTATGTCTTCAGTGCAACAAAATAGCCATTTTATGGACCTTAGAGATATCCCAGCAGACATTCTGCATCATATTCTAGGTACTGCAAAAAAATGGAAAGCTGCACGTCGAGGACTCCCTAAGGGGGCAATCGATGAAGGAGCCCCCCTAAAGGACCATGCCCTTGCGATGATTTTTGAAAAGTCATCCACACGTACACGCATCAGCTTCGAGATGGCGATGCGCCAACTTGGCGGTAAAACAGTTGTCCTTCAAGGCGACAATATGCAGCTAGGGCGCGGCGAATCTGTTTCTGACACTGCAAAGGTAATAAGCGCCTATGTAGACGCCGTTATGATCCGCGCAAATTCACACGCCTCGGTGCTTGAGCTTGCGGAAAAAGGTACGATTCCTGTCATTAATGCCCTAACAAATCGCTCTCATCCATGCCAGTTAATGGCGGACATGCTGACACTTGAGGAGCATTTAGGCGACATAAAGGGCCGAAAAATCGCTTGGATAGGAGATGGCAACAATGTCGCTACATCTCTTATTGAAGCAGCCGTTAAATTTGAGTTTAGCCTCACGCTCGCATGCCCAGCTAATCTTAGTCCTGATGCTGAAACTCTTGAGTGGGCTAAAGCCGAAGGCGGTAATATCTCAGTTACAACCAACCCTTTAGAAGCCGCAGATCGTGCAGAGGCAATCATTACCGATACATGGGTTTCCATGGGGGATGATGATGCAGACTTTCGCCTAAAAGCCCTTGAACCTTACCAAGTGAATACACAGATAATGGCAAAAGCTGCACAAAATGCTGTTTTCCTACACTGTCTGCCAGCCCATAGAGGCGAAGAGGTAACCGCAGAGGTTATCGATGGGGCACAGTCCGTAATATGGGATGAAGCAGAAAACAGACTTCATGCGCAAAAAGCCGTAATCGCATGGTGCCTCGGCAAAATTTAGTTAGATAACTTTAAGAGTATAAAACATGACGGAGACCACTCCTGACGCGCCGATTGTGGTGACAGATCCTACAGGCAGCCGCGATAATGAAGTACGCCCCTTCCAAATAGAAGGCATGGACGTGCGGGGGCGTGCGATACGCCTTGGTACTGTTGCCGAACAAATATTGAACGCCCATAACTACCCAGAACCTATCGCCCGCATCCTCGGCGAAATGTTGGTTCTTACAGGGCTACTTGGCTCCATCATGAAATTTGATGGCATTGTGACCGTTCAGACTAAGGCTGGCGGCGCCATCCCTATGATGGTTGCGGACTATGAACGCCGGGAAGATGGCCTAGGCCGCCTTAGAGGTTACGCAGACATAGATGAGAAAAAGCTCGCCGTTTATGGCAAAAACCCAAGCTTCAATGGCCTGCTTGGGTCAAAGTCCGGATATCTTGCTCTTACGATTGACCAAGGTGAAAAAATGGAACGCTATCAGGGTATTGTCGAGCTCAAAGGTGAAACACTATCTGAAGTAGCGCGCAACTATTTTGAAAATAGTGAGCAAACACCAACAGAAATTCGTCTGAACTGCGATAAAGACCCTGTTTCAGGGCACTGGCGAGCTGGCGGTATTATGGTACAGCATTTAGCGCGCGGCGAAACCGATCAAGAGCGTATTTTAGACCGCGAAACTAAAGAGCAATGGGGCAGGGCTGCTGTTTTAATGTCCAGCGTGAAAGCAAGTGAGCTTCTTGATCCCACCCTTGATCTCGACCAACTGTTGTTTCGACTTTATAACGAAGATGGTGTTCGCGCCTTTGAACCTGCACACCTTGTTCATCAGTGTCGCTGTTCCCGCGAAAAACTGGAAAAAGTACTAAAAAGCTTTGATGATACAGAGTTGACCGAGATGGTGACAGACGCAGGTACAATTGATGTAAACTGCCAGTTTTGCAATGCAACATACGCCTTCACACCAGACGAGGTACGAAGCGCCTAAGCATCTGCCTCATATACAGAGTCTGCCATAGTCCCGTCAAAATCTAGTGGTGCTATGTCAAACTTAAGAATGCAACAAGCAAGAAGGCCCGTGCATATGCAAACCGTACGTTACGGCGAGAGCAATACATCCCGCCTAGAAGGGTTAGATATTGCCCGCTTTATTGCTTTTGTTGGCATGGTTATCGTTAATTTCAAAACTGTTATAGGGGTTGAGGCAAGCGCGAACAATTCTTGGCTACTGCAATTTGCAGAGGCATTTGAAGGGCGAGCTGCAGCAACTTTTGTTGTCCTTGCCGGGCTGGGGCTCGGACTTGCAGCAGCACGAAGCCCAAACGGCAACACCGTTTCAGTAACACTGAAACGCGCAATGTTTCTCCTCATTCTTGGCCTGATCAATGCCCTAATATTTGAAGCCGATATCTTGCATTATTATGCCTTCTACTTCCTTTTCGGCGTGGTGTTTTTAAAGGCAGAGTCACGCACCCTGTTACTCGCAATCGCCGCGCTCATTATCGGTTTTGTAATTGCCTTACTGTTCTTCGACTATGATAAAGGTTGGGATTGGAAAACCTTAACTTATGTAGATTTTTGGCATCCTTCGGGCATGGTAAAAAACCTTCTTTTCAATGGCTGGCACCCAGTTATTCCGTGGCTTGCATTTTTCCTATTTGGAATACTGCTTAGCCGCCTGAGATTACAGACAAAACAAACGCAAATCGCCTTGGTGATAGGTGGTTTAGTCGCAGCTGCAACGGTTGAAATATTATCCTATTATGTTACGGATCTAATTGGCCCCCATGATCCTGAAGAAATAGCCATACTGTTCGCCACAAAGCCCATACCACCCATGCCTTTCTACATGGTTGCTGGCTTAGGTGTCGCCTCAGTAACAGTGGGGCTGTGTCTATTAGCTGAAAACCTATTTCAGCGCACAAAAATTACCGCACTTGTGGGACCCGCTGGGCGCCAAACACTCACACTCTATATCGCTCATATTGTTATCGGCATGGGCACACTTGAGGCGTTTGGGTATTTAGATAAGCAGCAAACAATTGGATCCGCTCTGATCGCCGCCATGTTATTTAGCATCGGGGCCATGGTTTATGCAGTTATATGGGCGCACTTCTTCAAAAGGGGGCCCATCGAATGGCTCATGCGAAAAGTTGCTGGATAACAGATGTTATCAAACCTTCGCTAAGTTTTTTGGTAAGTGAACTGTAACAAGTGTTCCTTTACCAAGTTCACTTTCCAGCTCTATCCTTCCGCCGTGCAAATGGACCAAATGTTTCACAAGTGGTAGCCCCAGTCCGGTGCTGGCTGATGCTGCATTATCATTGCTATCATGACATTGCACAAAAGGTTCAAATACCCGGTCCAGGTCAGACTTTTTAATACCACAACCCGTATCTTGCACAGTCAATTTCACACCAGCACCAACTTCCTTCAAGCTCAAGGTAACAGCCCCTCCTTTCGTCGTGTAGTTCAAGGCGTTCGAAACCAAATTTCGAATGATCTGACCAAGACGGTGTGCATCACCCCATATATAAAATGGGACTTCATCTACATCCTCAATAAGCTTAATACCCGCTACATCTGCCTGTAAGGACAAAATTCGGACCGTCTGATTTATCAACCGCGAAATGTTCACTTCATCAATACGCAGTGCAAGCTCATTGGCATCAACCTTAGCCAAATCGAGTAAATCATTGATTTGCGTCAGCAAGATATTACCGCAATCACTGATGTTTTTGAGATACTCTTTGTAGCTTTCCTGCCCTATCGGCCCATTTGCTTCACTCAGAATAAAATCCGAAAAGCCGATGACGGAATTCAACGGCGTTCTCAGCTCATGGCTCATATTAGCCATGAATTTTGTCTTGGACTTATTGATAGCATCCGCCATTTCCCATTTGGTAATAAGCCTCTGCTCTTTTTCTTTCTGCCTAGATATATCATGTAATGTGGCCAAATATGCAGCACTTCCGGCCCAAATTGTCGGAGTTGCATGTAAGGCAGCGATACGACTGGTCCCATCAATCAAAGGAATATCTAACTCAACCTGAGACACATCGTTTAAATTCACGTCCAAATTTTTCCCGATGAGTTTGCTTGGCATAGTTTGAAATAATTCACTAGCGGCTTTATTCGCATACCGGATAATACCCCCTTTATTCAGGACCAAAATCGCATCAGCATTTTCTTCAATTAAACGTTCCATTTGATGATAAAGTTTGTGCCGCTCAATTGCATACCGTGTCGCAGCTTTAACACCTGAGGAGGTAAGCTCCCCTTTCACCAAAAAATCCTGTGCGCCAAGCCGAATAGCTTCTTCGCCGAAAGCTTCTTCATCTTCACCTGTTATTACTACAATCGGCGTACTAGGGGCCTGATCAGTCACATCTGCCACCGTTTTTAGACCATCACTGTCAGGTAAATTGAGGTCCAAAAATAATATATCGAAAGTCCGCGCTTCTAACTGCTGCAGGCCCTCCCTCAAACTTGAAGCAACAGTAATATTGGCAAGGAAGCTACTACTGCCTTTTAGGCAATTAGCCAACATACGCTGGTCAAGAACATTATCCTCAATTGTGAGGATATTTATCAGCTCCGGCGCGTTGAGCCTTTCTGAAGCAACACGAGACATGGATAAGTTTTGTGCAAGTTTAATATATGGCATGATTCTATATCGACCCCCCGCAGTGAATAGCTATTTTAGCCAAACCAACTGTCTATTCACTCAATAAAATCAGAACAACTATTTGCAGAAAAAGACACAACACTTATGCTAGCTCAGGAATTTTTGATAAATCGAACCAGTAACTAGCTAATCCTTCTGCTACTTGGGCGTATCGCGCGATACCAACAGGTTTCTTAATGTAACTATTAGCGCCAGCAGCAAAACAAGCGTTCACATCCGATGGTTCATCGGATGTTGTCAACATGACAACAGGAATAGACCTGAGTTTAGCTGTTGTTTTGACAACTTTAAGCACATCGAGTCCAGCTAATCCCGGCATGCTTAAATCTAGCAAAATCATAGCAGGTTGTACTATTCCGTGACCTACACTTCGGTTCATCAGGTATTCGATTGCCTCTTCCCCGGAATAACAGTGGTTTATTGTGCCTATTACATTCGCAGTTTGCAGCGCATTAACAATAACGCGTGCGTCCGTTCTATTATCCTCAATCAGAAGAATTTCCCGCTCTGCATTTCCTGCACTCATGCTTGTTGCTCCTCTGTTGGTAAAGTAAACCTCATCATTGTGCCTTCGTTAGACGACGATTTTACATCAATAGTTCCCGCATATTGTTCCACAATTTTCTTTACAATAGCTAAACCTGCGCCACTACCGTCACTAAATTTCGCCCCAGAGTGCGCCCGTTTAAACATAGTGAAAATATGCTCATGGCTTTGATCTGGAATACCAATACCGTTATCTGTCACCGTAAATTCAGCCATTTCAAAACGTGCCCGCCCAGTGATACAGACGGTTTTTTCCTGAGATTCATTATATTTCAGGCCATTGATAATAAGGTTTCTAAATATTGCCGAAACATGTTCAGGCAACATAAACACCTTCGGCAAAGTACCTTGTACTTCCACCTTCGCATGGTGCTCAGTCATAAAAAGTGCATGATGCTGGCAGAATTCATCAATAACTTCATGGCAGTCGACTTTAGTGCTACCGCCCTCCTCACTACCAATTTTTGCGTAACGCCTTAGCTCATCAACCAAGTTAGTCATACGTGTCGCCTGGTTACCAATATCTTGCAAATCGACAACGCTTTGCTCAGGTAACAAACCCTTACAATCACTACGGATCATATCCGCGAGATTACGCATATTTCGGAGTGGCTCTTTAAGGTCATGGGCAGCGATGCTAACAAATCGCTCCTGCTCTTCATTACTGCGAGCAAGAGTACGATTTAGCATTCTAAGTGTAGCTTCTGTCATTTTCATCGCAGTGATATCACGGGCTATACAAGCAGCACCTACAATCTGCCCAGTGGTATTTTTAATAGGCGATACCGACAGAGAGATATCCAGTATCCAGCCATCCTTATGACAGCGTTTTGTTGTAAAATGTTCTAACTTCTCATCCTTACGGATTTTTCTGAGAATATCTTCCATTTGCATAGCTTCAGACGATGGAATGAGAAGAGAAACCGACTGCCCTATAATTTCTTCAGCGGTATAGCCATAAAGCTGTTCCGCAGCCTTATTCCAACTTTCAATTACCCCATCAAGTGACTTGCTAAATATCGCATCCCCAGAAAAGCCAACTATGGCAGCTAACCATCTTTGTTCCGCCTCTAGTTCAACCCGCGTGGATAAATCAACAATCGTTGCCAACACCTCAATGTCCGCATGATTAGGGACGGGCGTCAAACCAATTTCCAGTGGAAATTGCGAACCATCTTTGCGCAGCCCAAACAGGCTACGGCCCTCCCCCATGGAACGAGGCGTTAATGTCTTCAGAAACCCTTCACGGTGCGTACTATGAACACCTCGAAATTCCTTCGGTATCAAAATTTCTATTGGCTGCCACATAAGTTCAAGTCTGGAATAACCAAATAATTCTGTCGCTGATGGGTTCACCAGAACTACCCGCCCATTTTTGTCCACGCCAATAAGAGCTGCTGATACTGTATTAATAACTTGGGCAAGTTGATTAGAACTATCCTCCATGCGCTTCTTGGTATCGACAATTAAAACTAGAAGCGGGGTAACAACGATGATAGCAAGCACGGAATATAACCTATTGGCATAAACAATCCAGTAAGGGATATCTCCTTTTGGAGAAAGCGCTATACCAAGAACAACCAGGGCAATAGCGGATACTGCCGATATTTTGAGAGCCTTGGTGTTATGATAAAAATACGTAGCCACCAATACAAATAAATAAGGTATTCCACCCGCAACACCTAAAGACAGACTTAGATCAAGTATAAAACACAAGCCAAGTCCAATAATAATAGATAGGGGCATCAACCACGTGGGTTTCTTCGTGTTTCCATAAGTGTTTCTGTGTGTCATGCCCACGAAATAGAAAACCTTTTATTGTTAGTGAAGCTATAATGAAAGCAACAATTTGGCCGGTTTTTCAGCATACCGACACTAAGGTAAACAATGTGTTTATTAATGGGCGTGCCTTGCTAGGTTAACCCACAAAAAACTCAACCTACTGAACTTTTTACAACCTTAACTTATTGGCCTTTCATGAATTCTTAAGCTTACACTCTTACAAGGAACTCAAGAAAATCCTTCCCAGTCTCGCACGAGCAAAGGCAGATAAAAGATCGTGAAATACCTTAAGATTGTAGTCACTTTTTTTTGTATTTTCAGTGTAAGTAGCCCAGGTGTCTCAGACCCAATATTTGGATCTAGTAAGTTACTTGCCACAGCCGGAGTCGTTCAATTAGAAGGTGCCGCTGGTAGCGGCCTCACCACTTGGGCTGTTATATCCGGTTACGGAAGTAACCGTGAGATAGGTGCAAACGCACACTATACGCTGGCCATGACCCAAGATTATTCACTAAATGCAGTAGGTGCGCGCTTCGGTTTTTTCGATAGAATCGAATTATCCCTCACACGGCAATATTTTGATACCGGCGAAGCCGGTGCGGCACTCGGGCTGGGTGAAGGTTTTAACTTTAATCAGGATATCATTGGGCTTAAAATTCGCATGTTTGGCGATGCCGTATATGCACAAAACAGCTGGTTGCCACAAGTGGCTGTAGGTGTGCAGTATAAAAAAGCCGACAAAACGGCGATTATCAATGCAATTGGTGGCAAAGACGATGATGATTTCGATTATTACTTTTCAGCCACAAAGGTTTTACTTGAACATAGCCTCGTGCTAACGGGCACAACACGCTTAACTCGTGCGAACCAATTTGGCCTGCTAGGGTTTGGCGGGGACAAATCCTCCAGTCACAGTGTGCAATTTGAGGGCTCGATCGCTTACTTATTATCTAAGAATATTGTTTTAGGTGTCGACCTAAGAACCAAACCCGACAATTTAGGCTTTGCGAAAGAAGAAGACAGCTGGGCGACCTATGCCGTCTGGTTGCCTAATAAAAACTTCAGTGTTACGGCTGCCTATGTTGACCTTGGTGACATTGCTCTTCACAAAAACCAGCGAGGCTTTTACCTCTCGTTGCAAATGGGTTTTTAACATGACATTTATCACAAAACTGATCACGATCAGCGCCTCTCTGGTTTGGGCGGCCTCGGTAAATGCCGATGACCTTTCCCTCTACAAATCGCTTGGCGAGAAAGCTGGCATTGAGCGCATTATCACGCATACACTTGATTTAAGCTTCACCGACCCACGCACTGAGAAACAGTTTACCCACACAAAAAAAGCCCGCCTCATTGGTCTCATTACCGACCAAATATGTGAACTGACTGGTGGCCCATGCACTTATAAAGGCCTCACCATGAAGAAAGGCCACATTAAGCTTGGCACAACAGAACGAGAATTTAATGCCCTCGTGGAACAACTTCAAGCGGCGATGGAAGCTGAGAAAGTACCATATCGTATGCAGAACAAATTGCTAGCACTCTTGGCTCCCATGAAAGCAGACATTGTTGAACGCTAAAGCTGGTTTGGTCATTTTCTAGCCATTTATTTTATTGAGTAGTGCTCTAAGAGTTCTACGCTCTTCCTTTGTGAGCCGCTCTAGCATACTTTCTTCTGTCTTGACGTGAGACAATACCAGGTCATCTGCCAATAAAAACCCATCTGCTGTGAGAGTGATTTTCAATCCTCTTCTGTCATCCGGGTCTTGCGTACGCATAAGCAAACCGCGTTTTTCCAGACGATCAAGTCTATTAGTCATAGCGGACGTTGAAAGCATCATCTCTTTCGCAAGTGCCGATGGCGATAGGCTGCGACCGCGCCCTTGACGTCTTAACGTTAGCAACACGTCAAATCCTGCAAAGTCTAACTTATGCGGTATTAAGTTAGCCAAAACGCCTGTACGCAAAAGCTCGCCTGCACGCCAGAGGTCGCCACATACAGCCATTGGCAATGGATCAATATCAGGCCTTTCACGTTGCCACTGCTCGAGAATGGCTTCCATTTCAGCCCCAGAAACTTCGGTGCTTCTTTCGAATTTTTTAGACATTTCTTTCTTCTGATCTTGACTCATCCATTATATCGCCCCATATATTTCGATATAAATTAATTTGATATCAAACTATTAATAATCGAATTACTTAAAATGGGATTATAAAAGCCCACAAGCCAAAGTAAAGGAGCAAATAATGACGACAGCTAGAACAGCAGAGTATCCGATTGAAACTCTATTTCTTGACCGTTGGTCGCCGCGCGCCTATGACGCAATTTCTATCCCAAATCCTGATCTATTTTCCATACTGGAGGCTGCAAGGTGGGCGCCTTCTGCCTATAATGTGCAGCCATGGCGTTTCCTTTACGCGCACCGTGGTGATAAAAACTGGGCAACGTTTCTAGGACTTCTAGATCCTTTTAATGCCAGCTGGGCTCATACTGCATCGGCGCTAGTGATTGTCATTTCTGACATCATCATGCCAGGGGACGATACACGCCCTGACAAAGCCTCCCACTATAACAGTTTTGATGCTGGCGCAGCGTGGGCTCAAATGGCCCTGCAATCAAGTACAATGGGATATAAGGCCCATGCAATGGCCGGTATTCTATTTGATGAAGCGCGAGAAACTTTAAAGATCCCTGAACGTTACAAAATAGAAATAGCCGTCGCTGTGGGTAAACCTACGAACCCCAATAATTTACCTGAAGCCATGCGCAAACGCGAACAGCCAAGTGACCGCAAACCATTATGCGAACTCGCCTTTGCAGGAGTGTTTCCATCATGACAACCGCTTCGATAAAGACCCCAAACTGTATACTTCAGAACCCTGTATTTTTGCTGCTAGCAGCAGGCACTTTATTCGGCTTTAATTTTCCGCTGGGAAAAATCGCAGGTGACGCGGGCATACCTCCTTTGGTTTGGGCTATGACTCTTTCCGTAGGTGTAAGCACTGTGCTTCTCCCTACACTGATAGCCCAAAAACAACTTACCTTTCCTAAAGGCAGAATGGTGCGCTATGTAATTCTATCCGCGATTATTTCTTTTATCGTACCTAATATCTTGCTGTTCAGCGTTATTCCTCACGCAGGCGCTGGCTATACCGGTTTGATGTTTGCTCTATCGCCAGTTTTTACATTGGCACTTGCCACTTTCTTCCGTTTTAAAGCGCCGAATAAACTGGGGATTATTGGCATTGTCATCGGCCTGGTTGGAGCAGTCATTGTGAGCATTAGCCGCAGTACATCACCGGAAGCCCCCGAAATATTCTGGCTTTTTGCAGCGCTCTCAATCCCCATGGTGCTAGCGGCCGGTAATATCTATAGAAGTCTGGATTGGCCCGAAAATGCTGAAGCCGATGCCCTTGCCTTCTGGGGCCATAGTTTTGCACTGCCTATTTTTGGAGTCTTATTGTTAACGACAGAAAACTACACGGCCCTTGGTGCGCTTTCAGAGGCTCCGTTTGCCGTTCTAGCCCAAATGCTAGTGGCAGGGATTATGTTTCCTATTTATTTCCGATTACAGAAAGAAGGTGGACCAGTGCTCCTCAGCCAAATCGGCTATGTCGCCGCAGCCGTCGGATTATTGATTGCTACAATGGTACTTGGCGAGAATTATGGCGCTATCACCTGGGCTGGCGCCGCTATTATCGCAGCAGGAATAGCCGTTACGATAAAAGCACAATAAGAGAATGTCGAAACACTGGTCACTGCACGCCATTATGTCTTCGACTACATCAAAATATTTTAAATCCAAAAAGAAAGCATAGTAACAACAGTGTTTTATTATCGGTCGACTTTAAACAACAAACTAAGGGCATCTCATTAAGTTGATCTTGGACTTCTAGAAAAGCGTAGTGGACTTGACCTTTCCCAGAGTTCGGGACCATGTCATAACCCGCAAATAGCAAGGGCTAATATTGTTAGAATCCCGAACAGACCATCGAAAATAATTTTCTTTTGCACCATGACACTAGTGGAAAATTAAATAGACGGCTAAAGTTTTTCTAATTCTAATCTCCCCTCTCTCTGGTACTCTTCATTCCTTATTGAAGGATAAATATAGGGAACCATGTAATGAAAATGTGGCTGGGTATCGTATTAAACGTTTTATTAGTGCAGACTATGGCGAACGCTCAGGAAATGGGTGCAGATAACATCAAAGCGATGACAGCAGTTGACCTGTTAAATTTACCTTCAATATCACGTTTAGAGCTGTCGCAAAAAAACAGCCAGATTCTATTCCACAAAGGGGAAGCGGACTGGGATAAAGACAAACGCATTAACCATATTTGGCGTGTTAACCAAGACAGTTCTGGTTTGGTACAAATGACCAATGGCAGTACCGGTGAGAAAGGTGCAACTTGGGCACCAAACGGCAACCGGATTGCCTTTATTGCAAAGCGAGTTGACGACAAAGAAGACCAACTATATGTGATTAACAATATAGGGGGCGAAGCAAAGCGCCTCACAAAACACAAAACTGACATCTCCAGTATTAGCTGGTCCCCAGATGGCCAAAATATTTATTTTCTCGCGAATAATGACCGTTCAGCACTAAAAAAGCAGCGGAAAAAAGTCCGTGACAATATGATCCGCTTTGAAAATGATTTTGCATACCGCCATATATGGAAAATTAACACCGTCAGCGGTGAAGCAAAGCAAATAACTGAAGGCGACTTGTATGTGCGCTTTTATAATCTTTCACCTGACGGCACAAAAATAGTCTACAGCAATGCACCGACGCCACTTCTTGATAACCTTTGGGACGGCGAGCTTTGGGTAATGAATGCTGATGGCAGCGATACTCTTCAGGCAACCCATAACAAGTATCCAGAAACCGGAGCGCGGCTTTCACCCGATAATAAATCAATTTTATACCGCGCAGGTGTAAACGCGAAAGGCGAACCATACTATAACGATAATCTTTTTATCATTCCCGCTAATGGAACGGGTTCTGAACGCCTTTTAATGCCTGAGCTACCCTATGAGATTGATGCAGCTGAATGGGGAAAGACTTCCAAAACTATTTTCTTTATCGCCAACATGGGCGTGCATACGGAATTATTTGAGTTAAAAGTAAAAAAAGAAAAAATTAAACAACTGACCGATGGTGATCATGCGGTGCGTAGCTGGCATTATCAGCGAAACAGCAATAGCCACGTTCTTTCTTTCGCTACCACCAACAATGTTGGCGATATCTGGTCCTTAAACAGCAAAGGTAGATTATCGCAGGTTACGCATATTTTTGATGATCTGAACAAAAAATTCAAGCTACCTCAGGTTTCGGCCATTCAGTGGCAAGGTGCTGATGGTGTCCGTGTTGAAGGCCTACTCTATTACCCATTAGATTACGTGGAAGGGGCGCGTTACCCGCTCGTTGTTCAAACACATGGTGGCCCATTATCCTCCGATAAGTTTGGCTCTTTCAGTACAGGCCGATATGCACAGGTTTTAACAGCAAGGGGTTATGCAGTTCTTCAACCTAATTACCGGGGTTCAGTTGGGTACGGCGACGATTTTGCCCGTGATATGGTTGGTGGATATTTTACCAATGCGCATCTGGATGTCATGACAGGCGTAGATACTGTAATTGATATGGGTATCGCTGACCCAGATAAGCTTGTTAAAATGGGTTGGTCTGCCGGGGGTCACCTGACAAATAAAATCATTACGCATACGGACCGTTTTAAAGCGGCTTCGTCAGGGGCGGGTGCAGTTAATTGGATTTCTATGTACGGCCAGAGTGATATACGCATCAACCGCACGCCGTGGTTCGGTAATACTCCTTGGGTAAAAGGTGCCCCGATCGATGTATATTGGAATAACTCGCCTCTTAAAGATATTTGGAAAGTTAAAACACCGACATTAGTACTGGTGGGAGAAAAAGATGTACGGGTGCCTGCTGCACAGTCCGTAGAGCTATATCGTGCCTTAAAATTTAACGGTGTAACGACAAAATTATATATGGCGCCCGGGGAACCGCATGGATGGCGTAAATTAACGCACCGCTTGTTTAAGGTAAATGTTGAACTTGACTGGTTCGAAAAGCATGCGCGAGGCCAAAGTTACACATGGGAAAAGGCACCAAGTGAAAAAGAAAAACCTGATCCTAAAGACTAAGAGATCACATTTTGAGCGGCTGTAACGAAAAGGTGTGCCTGTCGAGAGTTAGGTACTAATGCTTTTGAGGGGAGGTTAAAATGTCAAAGAGTAAAAAGCAGCTTGAAAACACCACATCAAGACGGCGGTTTTTAACACGGGGCGCAGCTGTAACGGCTGCTGCCGTAAGCTTGCCTGTACTTGGAAAAGATGAGCCCCGTAAACAGCCTGTTACAATAGACACGCTGTCCGAAGCAGAAAAAATATTTGGGCTAGAATATACAGACCAAGAAAACCAGCAAATGCTGGAAGCTATCAATAACCAACTCGATAAGCTCAATGAATTACGTGCCATAGAGCAACCAAATAGTTTGGCACAGGCAATGACATTTGATCCCCGTCTCTCGTATGTAGATTATGGCTATCAGGACAATAAAGTAACTCTATCTTCAGGCCATATTAACTCTTCAGGTAAGTCTGATGAAGACATTGCATATGCCTCTATCCAAGACCAGGCAGCATGGCTCAGGCTTGGGCATATTAGCTCGGAGCGCCTCACAAATATTTATCTCGAACGCATCAAAAAATACGGCAATCAGCTTGAATGTTTTGTGACAGTAACAGCTGATACAGCTCTGAAGCAAGCACGCCACGCAGACCGGGAATTGAAAGCTGGAATTGACAAAGGGCCTCTTCATGGCATTCCATACGGTCTAAAAGATTTATTTGACACAGAAGGTATAAAGACCACGTGGGGGGCAACACCCTTCAAAGACCGTACCCCCGAAGCAGATGCAACAGTTGTAAAGCTGTTAAATGAAGCTGGTGCTGTGATGTTGGGCAAAACTACTTGCGGGGCCCTCGCCAGCGGTGATGTGTGGTATGACGGGAAAACACGTAATCCGTGGCATACCAAGGAAGGCTCAAGTGGGTCTAGTGCTGGCTCAGCTTCAGCTACAGCCGCGGGGCTGGTTGGTTTTTCAATTGGCACAGAAACATTGGGCTCAATTGTATCTCCAAGCAATCGCTGCGGTGCAACAGGTCTACGTCCAACGTATGGCCGTATTTCTCGCGCTGGGGCAATGGCACTCTGCTGGTCCTTAGACAAAGTGGGCCCTATATGTAGAACCGTGGAAGATACCGTGATTGTATTGGCTGTTTTAAATAAGCCTGACCCACAGGACACGGGCTCAATAGCTATGGGCTTCGAGTATAGCAGCAGTAAAGATCTTTCTAATATTACAGTGGGGTATGACCCTGTCTGGTTCTCTGGCGACAAAACTGTTCAAAGCGATATAGAGGCGCTGAACGCTTTAAAAGCCTTAGGTTTAAAAACCAAAGAGATCTCCATTCCAGATACACGGCCAGACCTCCTTAGAATGGCACTAAGTGTAGAATCTGCAGCTGCATTTGAAGAACTAACACTAGCCGACGATGACGACCAACTAAGACGGCAACTGAGTCGCGCTTGGCCTACTAGGTGGAGGCAAGCGCGGCTACTTTCCGCAGTTGATTATGTTCAACTTGACCGCCTAAGAAGGCAAGCAATGGACAAGATGCATATACTTTTTGAAGATATTGATATGCTGATCGCCCCAAACTTTGCTTCAGGCCTACTGGTGACAACTAATTATACTGGGCATCCTTGCCTTACCTTAAGAGCAGGTTTCCATAAAAGGGAACTAGTACTCCCAGGTGGTCCGTATCTAACCGACGAAAGTTTGCCTAAAGAAAAAAGCACAGAACGCTTTGAATTGCCGCGCAACATTTCACTTATGGGGCGTTTATTCAGCGAAGGAGTTTTATGTGCTGTAGGCCGTAAACTTGAGGAAAAACTCAACGTTAAAAATCAGCGCCCAAACTTTTTAACGTAAAGGACAGCGCAACTCTTAGCACAGGCGCGGTTTCTCTAAATATCATAAATCCACCGTTCTCATGTAAGTGTACTCTAAGCTATTGCGGTGTCCGGATCTGTGCTTTCTAGTTCATGCTAAACGCTCACTTGAACCAATCTGCCTTGTATGAACAAGGCAGATTAAAATGCTGACCATTATAAGGTAATTCTTTTTATGGGGAACCCGTGACTAGTCCGGCCTCTGCTAACAGAAGAAGCAAACCATACTGGATTGACTTATGGCTATCATGATCGCGCCACGATTCATCCGGAGAATGTGATTTCTTCACTTCGCCACCTCGACTAATAGTAACCGCAGGCAACCCCATGGAAATCGGAATGCTCGCATCTGTAGATGAACTGGAAAGCTGTGCATCAATATTCAATACTTTCATGGCTGCTACGGCGCGCTGTACAATCCCTCCGTTTATATCACCCAGCCCGGCAGGTCGGTCGCCCACTTGTTTTAGTTCAACCTCCAAAGCTGGCCCCTCCAAGCGTGCGGCATTTTCCGCTGCCAAGCCCCTCTTAACCGACATGCGGAAAACCGTATCAATCTCATCAAGTTTAGCCTGATTACCTGAACGCATATCAACTTCCATCCAAGACTCGAATGGAATTGAGTTCACTGAAGTACCCCCACCAATACGTCCAACACTAAAGCTGGTTTTTGGACCTTTGCTCGTAACGGAAGGACCAGTTGTGGCAAAATCTTGCATAATCCGGCCCAAAGCATGATGCGGGTTTGCTAACCCAAAGGCGCCCCATGAATGTCCCCCAGGGCCCGAAACAATTACCCGGTAACGGTGAGAGCCCACTGCGCCATAAATTAACCGTGCATTGTCGCCACCATCAACGCCAATAAAGCTATCAATCTGAGGGCCGCCCTCACGGAATAAATGTTTGACTCCACGTAAGTCACCTAAACCTTCTTCACCGACCGTGCCAATAAAAAGAACATCATCGCGCGTCGAAATGTTAGTGGCCTCCATGGCACGTATTAAGCTAAGCAGGAAAACAAGGCCCCGTGTGTTATCACCAATACCGGGTGCGTAAAGTGTATCACCGTCTACCCTTACTTTAACATCTGTACCTTCGGGGAAAACCGTGTCCAGATGAGCACCAAGCGCGATAACCTTATCGCCTACCGTACCTTGACGACGAGCAATAACATTACCTACCTCATCAATGGTAATGTCCGATATTCCCGCCTCACTAAGCATTTCTGCGAAGCGTGCGGCTCGCGCCGCTTCACCGAACGGTGGTGCAGGAATTTCTGTCAATTCAATCAAGTCATTCAGGTTTTTTTCACGTTGTTGAACAATGTGTTCAAACGCCTCCACTACAGCGGGGTAGCTGGCTATTGTGTTTATTTGATTTTGATGAACTTCTAACACTATTGTTTTTTCAGGAGTAGCTTCCTGTTGAGGTTTTTCTGCTTCACAGCCCACTAAAAACAGCGCTGTAGCCAATGGTACAGCAAGCCGTAAATATTGTTTTCTCATCATTCTTCCTAAGATTTACTTATCATAAGGTGTTTGTTCAGTTTTATTTAAATCTGGGTACCTATCTGTGCCGTAAGGTTACCTATCATCCGGTTTTTTCAGCATGGGGTATTTAATCCCCAGTTGATCTAGGTAGGTGTCATACTTGCTTGCATCATAATAAAACTTTTTCAGAGCAGGCCGGAATGCCGCCATTATCTCAGCGTTCTTTTCCTTGGCTGGTTTATCAGTTGCAGAAATAAACGGCTCGTAAGTGATATCCTTAAGCTGTTCGTCTTTGAAATACTTCTGGGCGTCTTCCAAAAGTTTAGGCTCTTGAAGTAAATCAAGCATGGTGGCCGCAATGACTTTTGCACCAGCGGTGGCACCTTTGTGAGCAATAGGGGTTGCCATCGTCATCGCACTTGACCAGTGATGACCTTGAAGGTCTTTGACATTTGATGGAAAACGCAGAGTGACAGTTGGTACCACCCATGATACGTCTCCAATGTCGTCGGACCCGCCGCTGATGGGTTTTTTAGGCGGTTCTTGTAGCCCCTTTAGCTCGGTCGCTAATCCTTTGGGTTCTTTTGAGCCCATTAGCTTTTGTAGCGCTTTTGCATAAGTTTGGTCTTTTTCATCCCATTCTGGGAGACCTATACTTTTTATGTTTTCGTCCATCCGCAAAGCGATGGGTTTATTAAAATGGCGCGGCCAAGCCGACCCTATGATACGGCGGCTCATTTTCGTGTCTGTCATCATCGCAGCGCCCTCTGCAATGCGGTGTAAGGTATCAAAGTTCTCGCGTATTTTTTTTGCGGTAATTTCGCGAATAAAATACCAAGCTGTCGCCTTAGCAGGCACCACATTTGGTTGATCTCCACCATCAACAATCACATAATGCGAGCGCTGTAACGGGCGCAAATGCTCACGCCGAAAGTTCCAGCCAACGTTCATAAGTTCAACAGCATCCAACGCACTTCGACCTTTCCATGGGTCCCCTGCACCGTGTGCTGCAATACCATCGAAACTATACTCTACAGATACCAAGCCTGTGCCACGTGGGTTTCCCCAGCTAGTATCCAAGTTACTTGATACATGTGTGAATAGAACTGCGTCTACGCCGTTGAACCGGCCATCGCGCGCAAAATAGGCTTTTGCACCCACTAGTTCCTCAGCAATACCCGGCCAAATAACAATTGTGCCCGGAAGATCGTTCTCTTCCATTATTTTTTTCACAGCGAGTGCTGCTGTGATATTCACACCTTGCCCAGAATTATGGCCTTCACCGTGCCCTGGGGCGCCCTCAACTAGTGGTTCGCGCCATGCAATGCCGGGTTTCTGTGAAGATTTTGGAATACCATCAACGTCAGAGCCCAGTGCAATAACAGGTCCGCCGGGAGACTTCGATTGCCAGGTCGCCCACCAAGAAGATGGCATGCCTGATACGCCCCCCTCCACTGTGAAACCGTTTTTTTCCAGCAGTGCTGTTAAATACTTTTGTGTTTCAAACTCATGAAAACCGAGCTCTGAAAAAGAAAAAAGGGTATCGACGATTTCCTGCGTTAGCTTTTTCATTCCCTCAACTTCATGAACAGCTTCGGCTTTTAGCCCAGTTAGCTGTACAGGTTTTTTTTGAGATTCATTTGCTTCAGCGTCTTGAGAGCTTGCAACAGGTGTGCTGACTATCAGCAAAGTAGCCACAAAGGCTTGGATAATATATTTCACGAAATTCTCCCCTCGTACTTTTGGTCTATTTAAGCATTTTTCGACTCTATTCTGTTTATCACACTAGCGCCAGCTACCCTTGTTTGATGTTAAAAAGGAGCCTAAATAGAAACCAGTCTGACATGAGCTGAGCGAGCTGGGTCAGACTGGTTGGTTATCCAAAATTAGGATATGTTTTTAGAGGCTGACACGGAAACCCATATAAAAGGCCCGACCAACTGGATCATAAAGCGAACAATAACTATTACAGTCGTTTCTGCCGTTGCCCAAATCAGGGGTGATCAATGGAGGCTTATTATCAAACAAGTTGTTGATGCCCCCAAATACCTGATACTGCCCATCATAACCGAAGTTATAACTCGCGGAAATGCTATGATAGGTTTGTGTTGAGACTTTGAAGCGCTCCAAAAATGCTGGAATTGCGTCTCCGTCTGCTACGTCCTGTACAGCATCTTCATAATCTTGGTTGTCGGTAAGAGCACCGCCAATCAAGTTCATGCGATAGGTAAATGCAAATTTACCGTCCCGGTAGCTTGTTTGGAAGCGCAGCCGGTCCATAGGCGAATCTACCTCATTATTTTCATCAGTGATTTCAAGTTCACCGGTGCCCAAAATACGAACAATATTGTTTGTAAAGGTATGAGTATAGTTGGCTTGCATTGAAATTGAGCCGTCTAGGGCGTCAAACAACTGGCTTGCCTCAAACTGATAGCGTAAGAATGCATCGATACCTTCAGTTTTAAGAGAATCTTGATTTCGTGGTTCAGAATCAACGCGGTCAATCTGACCAACACCGTCGCGGCTGATAAGGGCGCAATCTGGCGTTGCCAAGCCTGAAGTATTGAAACAGGACTCCACGGACTGGTCTCGCGAAGACCCTTCAATAGCACCTTCAATTTTGATGTTATAATAGTCAACCGTCAGACCCAAACCAGGGATGAACTCTGGCTGGTAAACAAAGCCCAATGTATAAGTGTCCGATGACTCTTCCGAAAGATTAGTGTTACCAAGATTAAAACCACGCACAAGAATTTCATCATCTTGCTCAAACACCCCCTCAGCGTTAATGGCGGCAAGGACGGTTGGAATAGACCGGCAGTTATCTGCCACCGTACCCGTTGTGTTCAAATCAACACCGTCACAAGGATCATCTGGGCGACTAATGGCCGTGGTGCGCGGAACAGAAAATGCTTCAAGAATGTTTGGAGCCCTCTGTGCTCGAGAATAACCGGCTCGAATGCGGAAGCTATTCACCGGGGCATACTCTAGTCCAGCTTTATAACTAACCACTGAGCCTACTGTGCTATAATCAGCGATACGAACAGCACCCTCTACACCGAGATACTCAGCAAATTTTTCACCAGAAAACAAAGGTACTAACACCTCAGTGAAGGCCTCTTTAACACTCATTGAGCCACCATTATTAGGGACAGCCACAAATGTTGTGCCCTGATTGTTCAACAATGAATCTGTCAGAGTTTGGCTTTGGTCTTTGCGGTATTCAATGCCTGTCGCAAAACCAACTGGGCCTGCAGGCAAGTCAAATAATTCGCCATCTATAACACCTGTGATAACTGATTGTTCGACACGGCCGCGGAATTGGCTAGTGTCGACAATCCAGTTGAGCGCCTCCGGCGAGACTTTATCAAACCCAAAGATGTTAAGAGGTGCACAGCCCCTTGCACGGGCGTTCGGATCAGCACAGCGGAAACCGCCTGGGTTGTTTGGGTCTGCTTCAACATTCAAGGCTTCGTTTACGTTCGCAATTTGGGTGTTACCACGAATAACCTGTGACTGAATTGTACGGCCATACGTGTATGATAGGTCCCAATTAAAGTTATCGTTAATTTTACCTTTGAAGCCGGTCACAATCCGCATTGTGTCACGAATATTGTCTGTCGTACGACCACCAAATTCTGTCAAGCGGCGGCGCCAGTCTAGTAATACTGTCGGATCACCGTTTGCATCACGAAACGGATCAGCGTCTCCATCTCCAAGGCCAAGCGCCAGTGCCTGATCACGCAGTGATTGCGGCACAAGGGCATGATTAATGGAAAGATATTGTTCATTCCGCGGAGATTGAGGGTTAAATTCAGAAGCCCGTATGGTTTCTGGCGTCCGGTTAGACGTAGATTCCGTTGTGGCAAAATAACCATCAAGGAAAAACTCTACGCCTTCTGTTAGCTCATAACGCATTTTACCCGCGAGGAGAAAACGCTCTATCGGAATAGTGATTGTCGCAAAGTCATTGTAATTGAAGCCAATTTCACGGTGATTATTGTCTGCGTTCAAAACAGTATTACCTGATTCATCAAGAAAATAGCGTGCAGCTGTTCTGCCGCCTGCGGCATTGAATGGACGGAAGGAACTACTGATTGAAGAGCCATCTGGATCACGGAACTCATAACGTCCGCCTGATGTGAAGGTACTGAAATCCCGGTAAACTTCATTCGTTTCAGGATCGATCTCCAACGGATACTCTGAGAAACTTCTACCGCGGGCTGCTAACTCATACCGTTTATAGAAGCTGGCATTAAACATCGCATGGCCTTTACCGTCCGCAAAAAAGCCGCCACCAGTTACCGAGGAAGTAATATCTTCCTCACCACCATGTTGTGGCAAACTACCACGGACACGTACTTCCAGGCCCTCAAAATCACGCTTGGTAATAATGTTGACCACGCCTGCCATCGCATCAGAACCATAAATCGCGGACGCACCACCGGTCAGGACTTCAATACGTTCTATGAAGTCCGTTGGTATACTGTTGATATCCACCTGAAGCTGCCCGGTACGGCTTGACACAACGCGCTTACCGTCAATCAAAGTGAGCGTTCGGTCCGTTCCCAAATCCCGAAGGCTCGCTGTTGCAACGCCCGCTCGCTCAGTCCCGTTTTGAGCGTTACGCGATGTAACGTCAGGCGTGAGGGCCGGAAGTTCCAAAAGCAAATTCTCAAGGCTTTCAACACCAGATGCATCGATATCATCGCGACTGAGCGATGTTACTGGAATTGGCTTTGAAAACTCACTACGCCTAATGCGCGAACCAGTGATGATGATTTCGTCTAATGAGTTTTCCTCGTCTACGGCTTGGTCCTGTGCAGTTGCCGCAGCCCACGAACCTTGCATGGACATCACCATTGCTAGTGTTGATGCACCTGCGCTGAATAGTCTTTTAATGCGCTTATTACCACTCATACTTACCTCTCCCTGATTTAAGAAAATGAGTTTGTGATCTTATGAGAATCGGTAAAGAACACGCTCAACCTAGAAATATTCATCCCAGTGCGAAGCTACACCGATTCAAAATATTCTTTCACTTCCGGGGGTCAAAAGAGAAATAGATAGAATTTGTTGGGGTATAGGGGTTTCCTATTGTTACCTATTGGCTTTTCAAGAAGAGCGTACCCATCAACAAGAAACGCTCTAAAAATAAGGGAAAGGGAGTGAACTTCGTACATAGAGTTAAAAAAAGGCGTCATTACGCCTAGTAGCCTCGCTACTTTATACGCCGAACACGTACAAAATGATTAGATTCAGCTACTCTCATGCGGTAACCGCTTAAAGTACCCTTCTTCAATTCCGCAGTAAAAGGTACTTTAAGTTTGCCGGCATAAACGCCCTCTGTTTGTTTCCAAACTTCGCCAGTTTTTAGAAAATAGGATACGATGCCATTCGCATGCTTACGCACTTTGACGACTTCAGCCATTAATCGGGGCTTTGGAACTTCTTTTACTTTGTTTACCTCAGGTGATTGCCTGAGTTGATCAGCTCCAAAGCTTTTAAGTAGGTGTGGCTCGGATTCTCGGCGTTGCGCTCTTTCTGGTAGTGCTGAGACTAATATCGATCTCTTTTCTTTCTTCAGGGAGAGCGACAACGCAATTTTATCGATACATTTATGTCTCGCGTCAGCAGCAGCTAGCTTTGCGCAAGCTAAAGCATTTTGAGCTGCTTGATCACCCCCCAAACTAACAGTTGTAATAGAAAATGATACCACCAACCCAAGCATGGTTGTTTTCGTGGAAATTAAACTCGAAATATTAAAAGTCTCCAACACTGTACTGCCTTTCATTTTATCTCTCATTCGTTGGGCAAAAAAGTACATGTGCACAGAATAAACATCCGGCTTTCCTTCCACAAAGTAACACTCTGTAGAACCCTATAGGTAAAACCTATGCGTTACGCCTCATATCTTAATGTCAATTCAGGGTGCTTAGCGCTAAGTTTTCATCGCAGTCCGTCGTAAGTTTTACTGTTGAGGCATAATTTATTGCAGGGAAATATAAGTCTTATGGCGTTTTCAAATGTTTTAGAATGCAGATTGTTCGGGATCAACGCTTATGGGACAAGTTTAGTGATTTAGACATTGGAGAC
>CAXBKT010000041.1:0-22711 GCA_963976155.1 uncultured Kordiimonadaceae bacterium
GTTCTTGGGAGCTGTGTAGCAGCTTGCATCAGAGACCCTGAGACAGGCGTTGGGGGGATGAACCATTTTATGTTGCCTATGGGCGAGGCAAATAGTTGGAGCGCATTAAATGCTGCAATGCGATATGGCAATCACGCGATGGAGGTCTTGATTAATGATATCATGAAGCTGGGTTGCCCCCGTGAAAACCTAGAAATTAAGGTTTTTGGAGGCGGAAATGTACTCGGGCAAGGTGGTAATATTGGCCATAAGAATGCGGATTTTGTTGAAGAATATCTAAAAAATGAAGGGTTTAAAACAGTGGCATCCGACTTGAGAGGTTCGCATGCGCGGCGCATTCACTATTTCCCTGCTACAGGAAAAGTTGATCGCCTTTTATTGCGGCGAGCATCTGATCGGAAGGTGTTCAATAGTGAGGATAGCTACCAAAAAACTGTTAAGACAGAAAGTGATAAAGGCGGTGATATCGAGTTGTTTGACTAAGAATTTTGTTAAGAGAATACGCTATATCGGGGTTCTTTATGGTGGCGTAGGTATAGGGCTAATTGGCAAACTATGATTCTGCGTATTGGAGATTAGGTGAGCAAAAAGATAACAGTTTTGATTTGTGATGATTCAGCACTCGTGCGGCAAGTGCTGGACAGTGTGTTATCTGCTGACCCCCAAATAGAAGTGGTTGGCACCGCTCAAAATCCTTTAATTGCACGTGAAATGATTAAGCAACTTAATCCCGATGTCCTGACACTGGATATTGAAATGCCAGAAATGGATGGATTGAGCTTCCTGGAAAAAATTATGGCTCTACGGCCTATGCCTGTGGTGATGATTTCCTCCTTAACTCAGAAAGGGACGGCACAAAGCTTAAGGGCCCTTGAAATGGGAGTGTGTGATATCATCGGCAAACCTACGTATGATCTTCAGGCCAACTTTAAAGAAATGAGCCATGAGATTACGAGTAAAGTAAAAGCTGCTGCTGGGGCGCGAATTAGGCCGTCTCCACATTTAATCCGGAAAGTGAAGTCTCGGGAAACACAGCTATCAAAGGTGTCCTTAATCGCGATTGGTGCGTCAACAGGAGGGGTGGCCGCAATTAAAGATGTTTTACCCTTATTGCCCCGGCATTCACCACCCATACTAATCGTTCAACATATGCCAGAGGCTTATACTGCGGGGTTTGCGGAACGGATGGATTTGGCTTCCCGAGTTAAGGTTTTGGAATCTGAGGATGGCATGGAACTGAAGTCTGGACGCGCAATATTGGCACAGGGCGGGTGTCATTCACGTGTGGAAAACCGAGGAGGTAAATTGTTTATCAAGCATGGCATGGATGCTGAGGTTTCTGGGCACAGGCCAAGTGTTGATGCGGCATTTGAATCGATTGCGAAAAATGTTGCAGGGAATGTTGTTGCGGTAATTATGACAGGGATGGGCCGCGATGGTGCGCGGGGCATGTTGGAACTACGTCGGAAAGGGGCCTTTACTATTGGGCAGTCTCAAGACAGCTGTATCGTCTATGGCATGCCGAAAGTTGCGATGGAAGTTGGCGGTGTTGTGAAAGAAGTATCGCTTTCAAGGATTGCGAGTGAAATCGAGGCCTATTGCTGGCCTGAGACTAAATAGTTGGGAAAGTGCTGATGAGTTAACTGCTTACTAAGACCATTGGCGCACGATATGTAAGTGAACGATTGGGATAGGAATGACGATGGCATTAGCTGGAGAGACGGACACCCATGAAATGACGGATGGCCCGACAGAGAATATGGCTGTGCCTCAGGACAAGGAAGAAATTCTGGTAACAGCACTCCAGCGTTGGCTTGAAATGAATCATGTTTTTGGCCGCAGCTTTTCGACATTAGATCATGAAATTGACCTTGTTTCTTTGCTTGTTGAAAATAGTACGAATGAGCTGAGTGATCTTTTCCGAAGCTTGGTAGGGCACGCACACAATCAAACTTCGGGTATGGCAGACATTGTTAAGGCTGCGTCCACTATTGATCTTGGCAAGGAACAAATGACGTTGCCTGAAGTTGTAGCTTTCCTTGAAACCGTTTTTGCCGAAGGTATTCTCAACGTTTTACATTTGTCGCAAACAGCCATGTCACTGGTGTATGCTCTTGATGATGTTGTGATCGATGTTGCCGAAGTCGTACGCCATATTGGTGAGATTGAGCAGATTAATAAACAGACAAATTTGTTGGCATTGAATGCAAAAATTGAGGCAACGCGCGCGGGTGAGGCTGGGAAAGGCTTTGGTGTTGTTGCTGATGAAGTTCGTGATTTGTCCAAAAATATCAATCAGCTTGCCGGTACTCTTCGCTCCAGGGTGAACGCTGTGCACAACGGCATAGAAAAAGGCCATGAGCAGTTACAGTCGATTGCTAGTCTGGATATGAGTGGGAACCTCAAGGCAAAGGACCGTATTGAGGGCATGATGAAAGCGCTCGTAGAACAGAATCAATCATTCACTGAGAAGTTGGCTGTGTCTGCTGATCTTTCAGAACGGCTCCAGCAAGAGATATCTAGTGTAGTGCAACGTTTTCAGTTCCAAGACAAAGCAAAGCAGCAGCTAGATGGTGTGCGTACAACCATTTCATTTTTGTCTGAACTTAGTCAGGATTTGGCAGATGAAACGCGGCAAGAGACAGGGCTACCAGAAATTGAAGATGATACAGACATGATGGAAGCATGGGTTGAATCAATGATTAAGCGCTGTCAGTTAGGTGAGATGCGCGAACGATTTGTCCAAGGTATGGTATTGAAGGGAGCTGCTGACAAGACTAAGCCAGCTTTAGTTCCATCAACAATGACCGGCGTTGATGATGACGGAATAGACATGTTTGGTGATGATAGCTCCGACGATGATATTGAAATGTTTGCAGAAACCACAAATAATTTAACGGAAAAGGTTGCTCCTGAAGCGAATGGAAGTAACATTGATAGCGATATCTCTGACGATGAGAATATTGAGCTATTTTAATAATTAGGAGGCGCGAATGGACTATCGCATTGAGAATAATGACAAGTCTGCCAATGTTGTGTTTTCGGGAGATATTACATTCTCTGAAAATGTAAGTTTTCGCCAGTTGCTGAAAGATATTGCGGAAATTGATATCGAGCGCTGCGTGTTTGATCTGTCGAATGTAGATATGGTGGATTCAGCTGGGTTGGGCATGTTCCTTATTGCCCGGGAACAAGCAGAGACTTCAGGCTGGCGCCTTAGTGTTTCTGGTGCTCAGGGCCACGTAGCAAGTATGCTGAAACTGACAAAGCTTTCTGACCTTTTAGATGGTTAAGTTTTTTCGTTTATCCGCCGGTGTGTCTCATTTTTATGTGTAGGGGTGAATGGTCGAAAAAAGCAAAAATGGGGGCATGAGTTTCGGCAGTGATGCCGAAATAACTACCAGCGTGCAAACCGCTCGTATTCTTGTCGTGGATGATATGGCTCTGATGCGGCAAATGATTGGTATGTGCCTTAATCGTGGTGGGTATGATAATATTCATTACGCCAGTGACGGTGATGAAGCGCTGGAGGCGGTTGAGGCTGATCTTCCTGATATTGTGATATTAGACCTCAATATGCCTAGGGTGTCTGGATATGAGGTGTGTAAGGCTTTGCGGGCCGACAAAAGGTTTGCTGGTTTGCCCATTCTTGTGCAGTCAGCGTCAGAAACACCAGAAGAGCGTGTGGAAGTCTTTAAGGCTGGGGCAACGGACTTTGTTTCTAAGCCAATAAACCAACCAGAATTGCTTGCCCGGGTTCAGATGCACCTTGAAAATAAGTTTCTTATTCATAGTCTGACGGACTTCCGGGAACGGATGAAAAGCGAGCTGGTTCTTGCACGGGAGATGCAAGAATCTTTATTGCCAGAGGCGCTTACCATCAATGAGTTAGAAGATACAACAAATCTGAAGATTGAACATTATTACCAGGCGTCATTTGAACTTGGTGGCGATCTGTGGGGGTGTTGGTCATTACCGGGAGACAGAATTGGTGTCTTTGTTCTAGATATATCGGGGCACGGTGTAAGTGCTGCCCTTAACACATTCCGTGTGCATGCCGTAATGGGGCGTTTTAAATGGTCTTTACAGGACCCTGCGCTGTTTTTGAGTGATTTGAACCGTGTATTGGCTCCCCACTTCCCATTGGGCCAGTTTGCGACCATGTTTTACTATACACTAAACTATAAGACAGGTGACCTTGTATATGCAGGAGCTGGGGCACCAAGGCCAATGGTGGTTGGGGAAAATGGGGTACGCTTACTTGATAGTGTTGGCGTGCCTGTTGGCGTTATTAAAAAACCAGGCTATGAAAATCATACCGATAGGCTGGAAGAAAATGAGAGTTTATTCTGTTACTCTGATGTTCTAGTTGAAGCTATTCAGCCTGATGGCACATTTTTGGGTGAAGAAGGGCTGGTGAAATGGGTGGAAGAAGTGGCCGAAAGCGGGGATCGTAGTAGCCTTGTTTCCAAAATTCTTTGGCGCTTCTTTGATAGCCAACCTCAGGCTTTACCCGATGATTTAACTGCGGTTACTGTCCATAGAGGAGGGAGACAACCTTAATGGCAGGAGGGGTGGAATTAGATATGCGTCAACCATTGGCGCTTCTTTACGTCCCTGACGGCGGGAAATTAATAGGCTTAGCTGAAGCTTTAAATTGTGCAGATTTTCAAACGTTTGGCGTCGATAAGATTTCAGCGCTAGTTGATTATAGTTTGCAGACAACACAGAATTTAGGTGTTTGTGTTGTGGACCTTACGGTGCCAGGGGTTAATTTTAAAGCTTGCTTTGAGGCGATCGACATAGGGTTCAGAAACGCGGGTGGACCAATCGTAGCTCTTACTGATAATTTGGATGAAGCTGAAGAGAATGTTCTATTATCCCTTGGGGCGGCGAAGGTGGTGGATTTTAGCCTTGGCCTTAAGTCTCTCCAGCTCATTTTGTCATTGGAAATCCGTGAATTCAACCGAGTTACACACTTAAAAAAGGAACTGTTGAGACGGTCTTCTGCCATAGGGCAAATTGTTAGCGGTGTATTTAAGTTTAAAACGCGTAGAGAAGCCCAAAATTTAGCTACAATGTTGTCGATGACATGTCCCAACCCAATGCCCATAGCGGTTGGCCTAGCTGAACTATTGATTAATGGAGTTGAGCATGGGTGCTTGGGCATTGGTCATGATGAAAAAGGTATTCTTATCGAAGATGGTTTATTGGCAGACGAGGTTTTGAAACGTCGTCTTATGCCTGAATATCAGGACCGTTTTGTTACCGTAGACTTTAAACGGGAACCCAATAGACTTTGTTTTACCATTCGCGATGGTGGTGAAGGCTTTGATTACGAACCTTATGTGCTTGCGAGTGGTGGCCATGCAAAAAAACACGGCAGAGGTATCATGATGGCAAAAGGCTGTTTTGAAATATTAGAATATCGTGGTTGTGGTAATGAAGTATACGCCGTCCACGTTTTTGATGCTTAATACGCGCCGGAGAAGTCCCTGGCATGAGTGTGTAGTAGGTCCCCTAAATAATCATACATCGCACGGATACGAGCGCTACGCCTAAGTTCTGCATGGCTAACAAGCCAGATATCTGTACTGAAAATAATCATGTCGTCCATAAGCCGAACCAAATTGGAGTCTTGAGCTGCCATTAAGCATGGGTAGGCTCCAACTCCGTATCCTTCTCGTACAGCGGTCGACAAGGCTAGGAAACTATTTGAACGGAAAGTTGCATTTGCCCGCACACGCCAAGGGCGTTGTGAGGCCCTTGGTAACATAGCCAAAATATCGTCGTGAGGTAACACTTGGTGGAAGTCTTTTAGATCACTGAGACCCTCAGGTTTACCGTGGCGTTCGATATAATCTTTACTGGCATAATAACCATAATTCATCGTTACGGTTTTTTTGGCTACAAGGTCATTCTGTACTGGTCGAAATAGCCTTAGTGCAATATCAGCTTCACGACGCAGCAAGTCTGAAGATGTATGGGTAAGCTTGAAGTCTACGGTGATTCCAGGAAATTTATCATGGAAGGGACGGGTATGTTTCACAAGCCATTCAGCACCTATGGATTCGATTGTCGATATAACAACAGTGCCTTCTAAGCTGGTATCATGGCCTGTAATTAATCGTTCAACTGCGTGAACCTCATCTTGCATGTCTTTTGCGTGGCTCAACATACGTTCCCCAAGAGAGGTTAGCTCTAGTCCTGACCTTGTGCGGGAGAATAGTTCAGCGCCTACACTTTCTTCAAGGGCAGTCAGGTGGCGAGAGGGTCGGCTGACTGACGATCAGCTTTTTTGACGCCGCAGAGAGACTGCCTTCTTCGGCCATTATAAGAAAATATTTCAAATCATCCCAGCTGAGCATTAGGAGGTCCTTTGTTCAATTCATTTATGAATACTATATATGCTAATTCTTCTACTTTCTATTCATTTTTAGTTTCTTATATGTGGGGACGGAGGCGAGGGGCCCGAGAAGCAATAGCAAGGAGACCAAAGATGTTTGGTAAAAATAAAGCGGCGGTTCTGAGTATAGTATTTGGTTTAACTGCGGTCACACCTGCAGTTAATGCCCAAGTGTATCATGTAGAAAAAAACTATAATTTGGCGCAAGCATCAAAAGCAATTGCCAAGGGTGACCTTAATGGTGGTGCTAAATACTTACGCCGTGCGGTGCGAACAAGTTTGGCTGCAGAGCAATTAGAGACGGCACTGACGGATCTGTGTGCTATTGACTATCATCTCGGTAAACTTAATAGTGCAGAGAAAATATGCAGTCGAGCTTTGCGTGTAAACCGTAAATCTTGGAAAGCATATTACAATAGAGGGCATGTAAGGCGTGCCTTAGGGGAAACAGAAGCCGCTGAAACAGACTATTTAAAAGCAGCAAAAATAGCGCCAAATGAACTACGTGTTCAAAAGGCACTTGCAGCAGTGTCTAAGGAAGGCTCTTACAAATTTGCGGAGATAAAGGACTAATGTTGGAAACGATCATCTATCCTTTTATTTTGCAGGGGTTAATTGCTTTTTTTACCCTTGGTATACTTGCGAAACGCAGGTTGAAGGCGATTTACGCAGGCGAAACTGACTTTCAGTACTTTAAAAATTTTACAGGTGTAGGTGAGCCAGACAATGTGAAAACTGCGCAGCGTAGTTTTCACAATCAATTTGAAATGCCAGTGCTGTTTTTTGTGGCGTGTTTAGCGGCAGTTGTTTTTGACAAAGAAACTATCTGGATGATTGGTGCTGCTTGGGTCTATGTCCTGACACGTCTTGTGCATAGCTACATTCACCTAACGCGTAATAAGGTTATTTGGCGGTTTAGGGTATTTATCCTCAGTAATATTTTTCTGTTCATAATGTGGATATTACTTGCTGTTTAGGCGGTTGGACTGGGAAATCCTCCAGCTTGAGACACCATGGAGGGTGCGGGGCGACCAAGGATGTTTTCAATCCAGTGTGCGAGGTTGATCATCTTATCAAGCTCGACACCGCTTTTGATGCCAGAGCGATCCAGTAAATAAATTAAATCTTCAGTGGCAATATTACCAGTTGCTCGCGGTGCAAAAGGACAGCCACCAAGGCCAGCAGTGGAACTGTCTAGCACAGTTGCACCAGCACTGAATGCGGCCCAAGCATTGGCGATACCTGTATTCCGGGTGTTGTGAAAGTGGGCTCTTAGGGGAATATGAGGTATAGCTTCCTTAAGAGCAGCGAAGATATCTTGAACACGGTTCGGTACAGCAACACCAATAGTGTCAGCAATGGCTATTTCCCGTGGTTCAGCTTCTGCCAATACTTTTGCCATGTCTACGACTGTTTGGGCAGAAATTTCGCCTTCAAAGGGGCACCCAAAGGCAGTGGAAATAGTGACCTGTGCGTCGACGCCGTCTCGTTTTGCAAGCTTGATAATAGCTTTGCTTTCTTCAATGGATTCAGCCCGGGTTTGCCCTTGGTTTTTCTGGCCAAACGTATTTGAAGCCGTTGTGACACAACCGACTTCATCAATGCCTCGTTTGTTTCCATCCCGCGTCGCAAGCGCCCTCATATAGCCGCGTTTGTTCAAAACAAGACCAATATATTCGATAGTGGGCGTATCGGGCAGGTCAGCAACTACGGCTTCGGCATCAGCCATTTGCGGTACGAGTTTTGGGTGAACGAAACTTGCTACTTCTAGCCGCTTAATGCCTGCATCCACGGCCTTTTGTATAAGGGTCAGCTTCTGCTCAGTAGAAAAAAGGACTTTTTCATTCTGTAGGCCGTCACGTGCTCCAACTTCAACAATTTCAACGGTTTTCATCTGTCGTTCCTTATGAGAGCTTGGCGTTAAGGTCGGCTACTGCGTACGATTGATTTAACCATATGCCGCGCAGGGTGCAAGTAGGGTATCAGGCTTTTAGCGACCGGGAGCGGCGTATTACAAATAAGTGCCGCAATATAGGCGGCGCACAAAGGTGCTTGCTGAAAGCCTTTTGCCCCAAAGCCGGTTAATAGGTAAAGGCCTGTTTGGTAGGGCATATCCTCCAAACCCCGAAGTTTACGGTCTTTTGCCAGCGGCGCGAATTGTGCTGCGGCTTTTTCCCAGTCAGGTACAGGCCCTACATAGGGCATATAATCTGGTGTCGTAGCTCTAATGCCAGCCCATGACTTCGTTATATCCTCGGCAGAGGGGGCACAGCCAGTGTTTTCCTGCAAGGTTTGAAGGTTCTTTTCTCTATTCTGTGTTGTTGGTTCAGGCCATTTCATACTATTTTCCGGCCGTACGTCAAAAGTTGAACCTATGGTGCGATATTGGGTTTGTGAGAGGCCCGAGATTGCCGCGGTAACATAACCCCCGTATGCATGGTTACCTGTTGGCATGTTTGCTGTGTGGGCACCGGTGAGCTCAATTTGCCCTGGTTTGGGTCGTAGATCTAACTGATGGGTAGGTCCTAAAATCACGCTACTGTTCATGGCACAGGCAATTACAAGATTATCGGCGGTTAGCATGGACTTTTCGGTATAAACTTGCCATCGGCCATTTCTGTGTTCAATTTTTTCAACAGTATTTTGTGTTAGTGTAATGCCATTTTGTAGTTGATTAAGGGCTTTTTCTGGGGACAAGCAACCGGATTTGGGTAGAATAAACCCATCTTCTGCTGGAATGAGCCAGTCCTTTCCCCAATCAAGCTTTTCAGCAATTTCTCTGAGGCGCTCCCGCTCTACAGGGTCGGTTGAGCTAAGTTTTACCCCTCGTTCCTCAGCCCAGGCATCTTTATAAAAAGGGAAACTACAAGCGTGTGTAAAACAAGTAGTCGCAAAAATAGATGTTGGCTGATTGCTGCGCTGGAAACCAGGGGAAAGGATTGCTGCAGGCACGTTTGAGCCTGCAGGTGTACCATTTGATACCAATGTAACTTGGTGGCCTCTAGTTTTAAGGCTGTGCGCTAGGCTTGAGCCAGCAATACCTGCTCCAATGATGATTGTGCTATTGCGGCCCATGACGGAATAGGGTCTTTTTGTCTGGCGGTTTTACAGGCTGCGGCGCCCAAAGCCCCAATAAGTCGTTCTCGTTTTCGGCCATATCCGGGCACTTTTTCCACATGGAAACCTCGGGCCTGTAGTGCACGGCGTACAAACCCTGCAGCGGTAAATGTAGCAAAGCAAGTGCCTTGCTTTGATAGCCGCGCGATGTGGTCAAAAAGTTTATCTGTCCACATTTCAGGGTTTTTTGAAGGGGCAAAACCGTCCAGATACCAAGCATCAACAGTTGCATGGATGTCTTGAAAAGTTTCATTTGCATCGCCAAAAAGAAGTAGAAGTTGAATTTTGCCGTTTGCAAATAGTCGTTGATGCAGCCCCTCAACTGCTGGAGGCCATGCTGCACATAGTTCTTGTGAGTAAGAGGCGAGTTCAGGGAATTTTTTGTGTGCTTCAACCAGTGCTTCTGCGCTCAACGGATATTTTTCAGCTGATATAAAAATCAATTGGCCTGTTGCGCCGCTTTTTATCCAATCGCGGTAGGTTGCAAGAAAGTTTAGGCCAGTGCCAAAGCCTGTTTCCGCGATTACAAAATTGTTTTTTCCCATCCAGCAGTCAGGGGCCTCTATGCCTTTAAGGAAGACAAAGCCTGTCTCTTCCAAACCATTCTCTTCTGAATAATAGACATCATCGAAACGGGTCGAAACAGGAGCATTGCCGCGCCACGCCAGAGCATTCTTATCAATCTGTTTAACCATTTGATTTGTCTACGTTGCTTTGGTGTCAAAGATCAAGCATCTATGATTTTATTCGTAGGTCATTTGTATCTGGACTTGATTTCCAGTCGGGCCATTTCATACTACTAATAGTAACGGTTTACTTTCTCACATATAATGGAATTGCACATGCTTTATGAACTTGATGGCGCTCAGCCGACATTAGAGGACAGTGATATTTGGATCGCTCCCTCAGCGGATGTGATTGGTGACGTTCAGTTGTCTAGCGGGGCTAGTGTATGGTTCAACGTGACGGCCCGTGCCGATAATGAACCAATGAGAATAGGTAAAAGCACGAATGTGCAGGATAATAGTGTGTTGCATTCAGACTATGGGTATCCGCTTGAAATTGGGATGAGCGTTACAGTTGGTCACAAGGTGATGCTCCACGGTTGCACCATTGGTGACGATACACTTATTGGCATGGGGTCGACTATCTTGAATGGTGCGAAGATTGGAAAAAACTCGATTGTTGGTGCGAATAGCCTTGTAACTGAAGGAAAGGAATTTCCCGACGGTGTACTGATTGTGGGGGCGCCCGCAAAAATGGTACGCGAGTTGAAAGCTGAGGAAATACAATTGATAAAACAATCAGCCGAATATTATCAGAAGAATGCTGAAAGGTTTTCGAGTGGACTTAAACCTATTAAGAAGTAGCAGAAAAAATTAACTGGGCATTTGTTTCATTTCGCGCTAGTTGCAATCTGTTAATTTATTTTGTGCTATTTTTGTATTTTCCCTGTGGGTAAGCTTGTGACTGAAATGGATGACTTGCAAAGTATTGGCTTAAAAGCCCGTGAAGAGATAGCCGGCAAGGTTGGCCGTATCTTAGCGAGGGAAGCTAGTGCGTCAGACAGGGAAGCTGCTGTTGAGCTGGCTCAATTATTGGTTGAAGATGTTGCAGTATCTGTACGGGAGGCTCTTTCAAAGGAGCTAAGGAACTGTAGCTTTTTACCAAAGAGACTTATCAATACACTTTCGACCGATATTGATCAGATTTCTGTCCCATTTTTGGTAGCGTCACAAGCTGTTGATGATGAGTTTTTGGAAGAAATCGTCAGAAGTTGCGGTGACAGTGCACAGGAAGCCGTTGCAACTAGAAATGGCTTATCGGAAGCGGTTAGTTTTGCGATCAGTGATGTCGGTTGCCAAAGTGCAGTTGATAAACTTGTCGATAATGACACCGCAGATCTGGCGCTCCGAAGCTTTGACAGAGTTTTGACGCGCTTTCCCGAAGAGCGAAGTTTGTTAGAAAAACTGTCGCAACGTGCAGATTTGCCTGCTGAGGTGGTTGAGCGCCTGATCTTTAAGGTTTCTCGTCAGTTTAGTGAATATATGACTGCAAAATTTGATCTTTCGACAGATTATGCATCTTATTTAATTTCCTTGGCGAACAGGCAGGTGTTTTCCCGTACTTTAGAGATGGCACCGTTGTTGGAGATTGAAAACTATCTGTGGCAATTGAAATCTGTTGACGGTTTGCACTCTGATTTACTTTTGCATTATTTGCAAAATGGAAATGTTCGTCTATTCATTGCGTCAATAGCTGTCTTGGTTAGGGCTCTATCCTTTCATAGCGTGTTTTAGAACCTCTTCTATATTTGTCCTTCATTGATACATGTTTCATTTTGGAACGTTTATACTTTTGAGAAGTTGTTTTATTTTGAAACAATAATATCTAAGTATTTGAAATATAAAGCTATTATTTTTGGCATGGCAGTTGCTCATTAGAGTGCATGCCTTAGAGTTTCTTGCCTGAGATCTGTGGGGTAAATTTAAAAAGTTTTGAGTAATGAGTTCTGAGTAAATAGCACCAGCTATCTTTGCCTGAGTGGCTGGTGCACCAACCTTGTTGGCGGATGGTTTTCTATCCGCCTTTTCTTTGTCCTGTTCAAAAAATAAAATCCTGCTAACCTGAATACTCGGTGCAGTGTATTCTGGAAGTGCTTAGTGACTAAAAATCTATTGTATGATAACCGCTTTTTCAGCGCGTTACTTTGGGGTACAGGGCACCTTATACTAAAAATTGGCCGCTGGAAGATTGTTGGTGAAATCCCGTCTCATCACAAATATGTCTGTGTCGTGGCACCGCATACAAGCAACTGGGACTTTCCGCTCTTTATTGGCCTTGTAGGTGTTTTTCGCATAAGGGGTCGCTATTTAGGCAAACACACTTTGTTTGAAAGTGCTCTTGGTTGGTTATTCTACTATTTAGGGGGGATCCCTGTGGATCGTTCAAGTCCTAATGCTTCAGATATTGTTGATCAGGCTGTGAAGGCCATTAAGGAAGATGCTGGCCCTCTCGTACTTGGTATTGCGCCAGAAGGGACGCGGTCTGGCGTTTCTAAGTGGAAAACAGGATTCTACAGAATTGCAATTGCTGCTGATGTGCCTATAGCCCGTGCTTTTTTAGATACTCAAACTCGTGAAATTGGTTTTGGCCCAACGTTTTACCCAACAGGCGATATGGAAAAAGATATGAAAGAAATTCAGTCTTTCTTCGTTAATAAACGCGGTATTAAAACGCGCAATCAGCTCTCCAATTAGTCGAATAAAACGCCCGGGTTCATAATGTTATTCGGGTCGAGTGCCTTCTTGATTGCTTTCATCGCCATGAGTGTTGTGGCCTGTTTGGTACGTTTCAGTTCCGCTCTTTTCATGCTGCCGATGCCATGCTCAGCTGAAATCGAGCCCCCATAATGTCCTACAATATCGTGCACCATTTGGTTCATATGGTCCCAGTGGGCGAGGAACTCGGCTTTATCTGCGGCCTTCGGTTGCATGATATTGAAGTGAATATTGCCGTCACCTAGGTGACCAAATGGTGTAGGGCGGCAATCAGGGTAAGCGTTAACTATTACAGTAGTGGCTTCTTCGAGGAAAGCCGGCACATTGGAGACGGGTACAGAGATATCGTGCTTTATGCTGCCGCCCTCTAGCTTCTGTGCCTCAGACATACTTTCCCGCAGCCGCCAAAAAGAAGCCGCCTGACTATGGGACTGCGCGGCAGCACCATCACGAATGAGATTTCTTTCAAAAGCACTAGAAATCCAGGTGTCAAGTTGCTCATTCAGGTGTTTATCATTAGCGCTCGTGGCAACCTCAAGGAGGATATACCAAGGGTGGTCTCCAGTAAGGGGGGAAACTGTGGCTGGTATATGTTTTAGGACAAGTTCAAGCCCGATATGGGGCATGAATTCAAAAACAGAAACACGGTCTCCAGTTATTTCACGTGCTTCAGCAAGTAGTTTGAGTGCTGTTGCAGGGGTTTCAACGCCAAGCCAAAAAGTGTGTTTTTGTCGTTCTGCGGGAAAAAGACGGAAAGTAGCCTTGGTGATAATGCCCAGAGTACCTTCTGCACCAACCAATAGTTGGTCAAGTGCATAACCGGTGTTGTCTTTCCTCAGCGAGGAGAGGCCGCTATATATATCACCGTTGGGAAGAACAGCTTCTAGCCCAGCAGTAAGGCTGCGTACTGTGCCGTATCTAACGACGTGAACACCACCTGCATTGGTGGAGACAACACCGCCAACAGTACAGCTTCCTTCAGAAGCAAGCGAAAGTGGAAATAATAGGTCAACTTGCGCAGCAGCTTGCTGTAATTCAGCAATAGTGCAGCCAGCATCTGCTGTTAGAGAATAGTCAGCTGCGTCGATTTTGATTAGTTTATTTAGCCGCTTGGTGCTGATGAGAATTTCATCCCGGTCTGCGAGGCCTGGTAAACTACCGCCTACAAGTCCTGTGTTTCCACCTTGCGGTACAATGGCAATATTGTGCGTATTACAGTAGGTTACGGCTTTAGCTACTTCTTCTGTCGTTGATGGCAACAGCATAATCTGTGTTTTGCCAAAATATTTACTGCGCCATTCTTCAAGGTGGGGAGCAATCACATTTTGGTCTGTAGTTGAGCCTTTGGGGCCAAACATGTTGCTCAGGGCATCAATGTGGACTTGTGCAATCATCTATGTGTCCCTTGGGGCTGCAGCACGGTTTAGCCTGTCATTAATGGCAATACCAATTCCTTCATTGGGGATTGGTGCAATGGCAATGGCTGATGGATTTAATCTGTCAGCTTGTCGGAGAATGGCAAATAGATCTCGCGCAGCATGTGCAAGGTTACCGTCAAGGCTTAGCGTTAAATCACCTTGTATGTCTGCAAAGCCGATAAGAACTTCATTATTTTTCTTTTTTATAACATTGAGGCGAACTGTGGCGATTGGAGCATAATGACTTTTAAGTTGCCCCGGTGCCGTGATTTGACTTTCATCACGGTCTAGCACAGGCAGTTCAACCGCTTCGCTAATTTCATCAACTGTCACAGTGCCAGGCCGGAGTAACGTAATTTTTTCACCTTCGACACTGATGATAGTGCTTTCAATACCAACTGAAGTATTACCTCCATCCAAAACAAGGGACAAACGACCATCAAGGGTCTCAAGTACGTCTGCCGCCGAGGTAGGAGACAGTTTCCCTGAGGTGTTGGCGCTCGGCGCCGCGATGGGGCGGTTCAGCTTTTCAATAATTTTATGTGTAACATTTGTTGCTGGGCATCTAACTGCAAGTGTAGGCAAGTTTGCAGAAACTATTGTGGGCACGCCGTTGTTTGGTTGTTGCTTGAGTACAAGTGTTAGGGGGCCAGGCCAAAAAATGTCCATCAACTGTTTGGCAACTTTTGGGATGGTAACATAGCGCTCGGCCATATTGGCGTTTGCCACGTGGCAAATAAGAGGATTATGTGAAGGTCTTCCTTTGGCTGTGTAGATTTTTGCTACAGCCTTAGCGTTAAGGGCATCTGCGGCGAGGCCATAAACAGTTTCTGTGGGTAAAGCGACCAAATTTCCTGCAATTAATTGCTCGACAGCTAGTTTAATCGCTCCATCTTCATGGGCAGAAACAACATGAGTATGCGGTGTCACCATCTAAGTGTCTCTAATGAAAGGCCAAACGGGTAGCTAAAGCTGCCATGTAAATACGGCGCTGTAAACAGTAGCTGATAAGCCAGAGAGTAAACGGTGGCAATGGTTTAATAGGAAAAGATTGATATGAGCGATTACCGCGCACCACTGGAAGAAATTACATTTGCCCTTAAAACTGTCGGTGGCCTCAATGAGTGGGCGAGTATGTCGGGGTATGAGGAGGCGGGAGAGGACCTGGTTTCTGCCGTGTTGGAGGAGGCCGGTAAGCTAGCGTCTGGGGTAATTGCGCCTACTAATAAAATAGGTGATGAGCAACACCCAAAGCTGGTTGATGGCGCTGTTATCACGCCGGATGCTTTTAAACCCATGCATGCAGCGTTTGTGGAGGGCGGCTGGTCAACACTTTCTGCAAAACCTGAGCATGGCGGGCAGGGCTTGCCTGCGACACTTTCGCTTGCAGTTAATGAAATGCTGACCTCTGCCAATATGGCATATAGCCTTCAGTCGTTACTGACAACTGGGGCTATTGAGGCAATTAGCGCTCACGGCGATGCGGCGCTGAAAGAAAAATATTTACCCAATATGGTGTCAGCGGTTTGGTCGGGCGCAATGAACCTGACGGAACCAAATGCGGGTTCAGATGTTGGTGCGCTTCGAAGTAAGGCTGAAAAACAAGATGATGGTACTTATTTAGTTTCGGGTCAGAAGATATTCATCACATGGGGTGACCATGACCTTAGCGACAATATAATACACTTGGTACTCGCCCGTTTGCCTAGCGCGCCGGAAGGCACGAAGGGCATATCAATGTTTCTCGTGCCTAAATTTCATGTGAATGATGATGGTTCACTCGGCGAAGCCAATGATGTGCGCTGCGTTAGCCTTGAGCACAAGCTTGGTATCCACGGCAGTCCTACATGTGTGATGTCCTTTGGGGACGAAGGTAAATGTGTTGGTTACCTTGTTGGTGAAGAAAATAGAGGCATGGCTGGCATGTTCACCATGATGAACCATGCTCGGATTGGTGTTGGGGTGCAGGGGGTTGCTATTGCTGAACGGGCATACCAACAGTCAGTTTCTTATGCGTTGGATAGAGTACAGTCAGCCGCTATTGGTGCTTCTACGCGAGAGCCTGTCACTATTGTGCATCACCCTGATGTAAGGCGTATGCTGATGACAATGCGCGCAACAACTGAGGCTGCACGTGCGATTACATTCCGGAATGTCTGGGCGATTGACCGGGCACATAAAGCAATGGACCCTGATGAAAAGCGCCGGGCTCAGGGGGAGGCTGATTTGCTGACACCAATTTCTAAGGCCTATTCAACTGATATTGGTGTTGAGGTTGCCTCACTTGGTGTTCAAATACATGGGGGTATGGGTTTCATTGAAGAAACGGGTGCCGCACAGCATTACCGTGATAGCCGTATTGCGCCAATTTATGAAGGCACCAACGGAATTCAGGCACTTGATTTGGTTGGCCGAAAGTTCGGAGCAGATGGTGGCGTTCACTGGCGGGCTTTATTTGAGGAAATAAGCCAAGCAGCGGAGAACCAGAGAGGTGAATTGGAATCGGTCCGCGGCGTAATGGTGGAAGGCATTAGTGCCCTCCGTACTGCTGCAGATACTATGTCCAAAAATGGATTTGAGGGCTTTATCGATACGGCAGGTGCTGCGAGTCCTTATCTTCGTTTGTTTGGTACAGTACTTGGTGCTCATCTTCTTGCGCAGCAAGCCACTCATGCAGAGCAGCTATTCAAATCTGGTGATGGTAATCCAGATTTTCTCCGTGCTAAAATAGCGACTGCTAAATTTTTCATCGAACAGATATTGCCGCAAGCGACAGCTCTATTGGGGCCGATACAGGCAGGCTCCAAGTGTTTAATGGCACTTGAAAACAACCAATTTGCACGCAACTAAGGGCTATTTATGACCGAAGAACTCTCTCCGGAGCCGTCTGATACTGTTTCGGATAACGTGGAAATCGTTGATCACAGGACACCTGCACCTCAAGAAAACAGTAATCTGATATACCCCTTTGATAGAGTGCCTTCTGGAACTGAAGTTATTGAAGTTGCAGCAGGTATCCTTTGGGCGCGCATTCCACTTCCTTGGTCGCTTGATCATATTAATGTCTATTTGTTCGATGAGGGAGACAGTTGGAGTGTTGTAGATACCGGCTCGCAAGGAAGCCGAGGGATTGAAGCATGGGAAGCGCTTGATAAAGAAATTCTCGACGGTAAGCCCATAAAACATGTGGTCGCAACCCATATGCACCCAGATCACTTGGGGCTTGCAGGATGGTTAGTCGAAAAATATGACGCTAAGTTTTCGATTACTATGCTCGAATATATGCTGGCGCAGCACCTTTGGCACGGTGCAACAGATGTGTTTCCCGAGCAAGAAATTCAACATCTACTCCAAATGGGCCTTAATCCCGACATGGAACCTCTGGTTCGAAAGTCAGGGTTTGGCTTTTATAAAAAGGGCGTACATGAACTACCATATTGTTTTGAACGCATGGAAGATGGTTCGCTATTAACTCTTGGCGGGCGCCAATGGCGAGTTATCGTTGGGCGAGGGCATTCTCCTGAGCACGCATGTTTGTTATGCCTCACAGAACCCCTATTTATTGGTGGTGATCAGGTTTTACCTGAAATAACTTCCAATGTTTCCGTTTACGCACGCGAGCCAATGGCTAATCCCCTTGCAAACTGGCTGTCGAGCATTGAGCGCATGAAAGCGGTTGAGGTTGATCCGTTGGTGCTGCCGAGCCACGGGCCGGTCTTTAAGGGGCTTCACAATCGTCTAGATGCACTTATTGAAAGCCATCTTAGTAAATTGATTAGGCTTCATGATTGGTGCGCAGAAGAAAAGCGCTCACCAGTAGAAACATTCCCGGCTCTTTACCGTAGAAAAATTGAGGGTTTTGATTTTTTCTTAGCTCTTGGGGAAGCTATTGCACATTTGCATCTATTGGAATCAATAGGTTTGCTTACACGGACTATGGAGGGCGGTGTCTATCATTTCGCTGCAACTGGTGATGTGAAAGCTACGGATATAATGAAAGCAATCGAGAGACTCCCAGGCGTTCCATTACGCTCACTTCGCGATATAATGAACTAACACTTTACTGAGTGTGCGCCTGACGCCTATATATGCGGCAAACTACACTGCTATTTGATGAGTAGGGGAACCTATATGGGTGATATTGATACAGCTGCGCAGGATATTGCATCACTGAGCTTTGAAGAGGCAATGGCAGCACTTGAGAATGTTGTTGCTAAACTTGAGTCTGGCAACGCACCGCTTGAGCAATCTATTGAGCTATATACGCGTGGTACCAAGTTAAAAGCACACTGTGAAGCCAAGCTGAAAGACGCACAGGCAAAAATCGAGAAGATAACACTCGATGAAAGTGGTGCAGCCTCTGGCACACAGCCTTTTGATGTAGATTAGATGGAAAGCGACATCTGTGGATAATATCACGCTGAAAGAAGCGATGGTGAGCACCTCCGAGGCGTTGGAACGTGTGCTTGCCCCTATACTTGCCGTGCCAGAAGGCCCTGAGGCCCGCGTTTATGAGGCTATGAAGCATTCTGTCTTTGCTGGAGGTAAACGTTTACGCCCCTTTTTGGTTGTTGCCAGCGCAGATTTGTTCGGTGTAGAGCGCCAGCATTCCCTTAGGGTCGCTGCAGCACTTGAATGTGTACATTGTTATTCGCTTATTCATGATGACCTGCCTGCAATGGACGACGATGACTTGCGGCGCGGTAAACCGACTGTGCACGTAGCGTTTGATGAAGCAACTGCCATATTAGCTGGAGACGCACTTTTAACACTTGCGTTTGAAATCCTTGGTGATGAGGCAACCCACCCCGATCCACGCGTACGATGTGAACTTGTTTCAAAGCTTGCAAAGGCGGCTGGCCCACAAGGTATGGTTGGCGGTCAAATGATTGATTTAACTGCGGCAGACCATGATCTTGATGAACGAGCGATATTCAGACTTCAGAACATGAAAACGGGTGCTCTTATTGCGTTTGCTGCAGAAGCTGGAGCTATTCTTGGCGGTGTGGGTAAGCATGCACGTGCTTCCCTTGCGGGTTATGCACGGGATGTAGGGCTTGCCTTCCAAATTGCTGACGATCTTCTTGATGTAGAGGGTACAGAAGACGAAGTTGGTAAAGCAGTCGGGAAAGACGAAGAGGCTGGAAAAGCTACGCTTATCGGAATAATGGGGGTTGAACGGGCCAAGCAGCAAGCAGAAATGCTTGCAGACCAAGCCATTTCTCATTTAAAGGACTTCGATAAGAAAGCTGAGCTTTTGCGTGCCGTGGCACATTTTGCTATAAAACGCCGCACCTGAGTCCATAACAGGAAAAGTTTGGTAGAATAACGATAAGCGAATCCCGCATGGCTTGATATAAGGGAAATTCGCATCAAAGGAACCTGAGTTGAGCGTACGCCCAAATACACCGCTGTTGGACAAAACACCGACACCGATTGAATTACGTAAACTAGCTAAAGCACAATTGCGTCAACTCGCAGATGAACTTCGGGATGAAGTGATTAGTGCAGTGTCAACTTCTGGCGGCCATTTTGGCGCAGGGTTGGGCGTTGTCGAGCTTACCGTTGCGTTGCATTATGTATTTAATACGCCAGATGATAAGATCATCTGGGACGTTGGGCATCAGGCTTATCCTCATAAAATTCTAACTGGCCGCCGGGAAGGTATTCGCTCGATACGCCAAGGTGATGGGCTTGCCCCCTTTACCAAGCGCACAGAAAGTGAATACGACCCCTTTGGTGCAGGCCACTCTTCTACCTCTATTAGTGCTGCGCTTGGTATGGCTGTTGCTAATAAGCTAGCCAATAAGCCCGGACGTGCAATTGCGGTAATTGGTGACGGTGCCATGAGTGCAGGTATGGCCTATGAAGCCATGAATAATGCAAAACAAGCAGGGAACCGTCTCATTGTTATTTTGAATGATAATGATATGTCGATTGCACCTGCTGTTGGCGGGTTAAGCGCTTATCTTGCCAAAATCATCAGCTCTGAGACATTCCTGAGCCTGCGTGGTGTAGGCAAAAAATTTATTGAAATGTTGCCACGTCCGCTTGCTGATCGTGCACGCCTTTGGGAAGAAAGTGCACGCGGCCTTGCTATTGGTGGCGGTACGTTGTTTGACGAACTCGGCTTTTATTACGTTGGCCCGATTGATGGCCATAAGATGGATCATCTACTACCGGTTTTGGAGAATGTTCGTGATACGCATGAGGGACCTATTCTTGTTCATGTTGTGACAGAGAAAGGCAAAGGCCATCCGTTTGCAGAGCCCAATGTTGAGAAATATCACGCAGTACCGCAGTTCGATTTGGTAACAAAAGAGCGCAAGAAGGCGACTCCTAAAGCACCTACATATACAAATGTGTTTGCTGAGGCACTGATCGAAGCGGCTGAAGAGGATGATAAAATCGTTGCGATTACAGCGGCGATGCCATCTGGCACTGGCCTTAACAAATTTGAAGAGAAGTTCCCTGATCGCTGTTTTGATGTTGGAATTGCAGAGCAGCATGCAGTTACTTTTGCCGCAGGCCTTGCAACTGAGGGCTATAAACCGTTTGCTACGATTTACTCTACCTTTTTACAGCGTGCATATGATCAAATTGTTCATGATGTGGCTGTGCAGAATTTACCCGTACGCTTTGCAATAGACCGGGCAGGTCTTGTCGGGGCTGATGGGCCAACCCATGCGGGAAGCTTTGATATCACCTATCTTGCGAGCTTACCGAATATGGTAGTTATGGCGGCAGCTGATGAGGCTGAGCTTAAACATATGGTTGCAACCGCAGCTTCTATTAACGACCGACCGTCTGCTGTGCGGTATCCGCGCGGCGAGGGTACTGGCGTTGCACTTCCAGTTAAGGGCAAGGTTCTTGAAATCGGTAAAGGCCGTATTGTTAAGAGAGGTAAGTCGGTTGCGATTGTGTCTCTTGGTACACGGTTATCCGAAGCGTTAAAGGCCGCGGAAGAACTCGACAGTCGGGGGCTTTCCACAACGGTTGCGGACGCGCGGTTTGCAAAGCCTGTCGATGATGCTCTGCTTAAAGACCTTGCTGCATCACATGAATTGCTGATCACCATTGAAGAAGGCTCTATCGGTGGTTTCGGTGCGCATGTAATGGATTATCTTGCGGACGAAGGTATTCTTGATGGTACGTTGAAAGTGCGGGCCCTTAAGTTGCCTGATGTATTCCAAGACCATGATAAACCAGAAAAAATGTATGAGGAGGCAGGCCTAAATGCATCTGGCATCGTTGCCGCTGTTTTAAAGGCACTTGGCCGAAATGATTTGGGGCAATCTGCCGTAGCTGGCAAATAGGGGGTACCTATGGCTGCTAAAATCCGTGCAGATGTTGCTCTCGTTGATAGAGGGCTTGTTGAAACCCGCGCGAAAGCGCAAGCCCTTATTATGGCGGGGGTGGTGTTTTCAGGTGAAGCCAAAATTATCAAAGCTGGCCAGCAGATTAAAGAAGATCAAGCTCTAGAGGTGCGCGGCAAGGACCATAACTGGGTCAGTCGTGGCGGCCTTAAGCTTGAAAAAGGGCTGAAGGAATTTAAGGTCGACCCGTCGGGCTTTGTGGCAATTGATGTTGGAGCCTCTACAGGAGGTTTTACCGATGTGTTGTTACAGGGTGGAGCCGCTCATGTTTTTGCTGTTGATGTTGGCCGAGGTCAGCTTGCATGGAAGCTGAGGAATGATGAGCGGGTAACAGTGCTTGAAAAAACAAACGCGCGGCATTTGTCAGATGCAGAAATTCCGACTTCAGTTGATATCGTTGTGTGTGATGCAAGCTTTATTTCCTTAAAGACAGTGCTGCCCGCTGCAATGAAATTTATTAAAAAAAACGGATACTTAATAGCTCTTATTAAACCACAGTTTGAGGTTGGAAAAGGTAATGTTGGCAAAGGAGGTGTTGTGCGTGACGCGGCGCTTCATCAAGCAGTGTGCGATGATATTGAAGCATGGCTGAATGACATGCCAAATTGGCGCGCTTGTGGCATTACTGAAAGCCCTATTAAAGGCCCCGAAGGTAATATTGAATTCCTCATATTCGGCGAGAAAACTGGTGACTAAAATCGTACAGATTAAGATTAACTCGCTCGGAGCCCAAGGTGATGGCGTTGGTGATTATGAGGGCACACCAGTTTTTGTGCCTGCTACTATGCCCGGTGATGTTGTTTCCGTTGAATTGTCGCCGCCAAAGAAAAGCGGCATTTACGGGGTTTTGGAGCAGGTAGTTGAGCCAAGCCCTGACCGGATAGCACCGGAATGCCCTGTTTTTACAAAGTGTGGCGGATGCCAGCTTCAATATTTGTCAGAAGATTATTACAAACGGTGGCTCACCGAGCGCACGGTTGCGGCCTTAGCACATCACGGTTTTTCGCCTGATGTAGTAGCTACGCCTATCATAACGCCTAAGAAATCCCGCCGCAGGATTGCTTTAAAAGCTCTGAAAATGGGCAAAGGTGTGGTTCTGGGGTTCAGTAAAAA
>CAXBKT010000042.1:0-22704 GCA_963976155.1 uncultured Kordiimonadaceae bacterium
CTAAATACACCTTGCTTAGTTTTTTGGTCTGGATGCCAAACAGAAACTTTATATTTCCCTGATGGAAGGTCTGGGAAAACAACAGCACCAGCCTTATCTGTTAAAAGATAATAAGGATCGTCCGTAACATAGACATACGCAAGCATATTGTCATGTATGTTACATCCCAACGCGACAATACCGGCTTGGTCAAAAACAATCTCATTCGATTCATCTTGCCCATACAACCGGAGTTCTAAACGTTTTGCTTTTGAGAAAGAATACACATGATGCCTGAATTCATCCAAATTAGGGAAATTGACGGCTGATCCAGTTCGCACAGGCAATACAAAAGGATGAAACATCGTATTCTGTTGTCTCATAACTGCATTATCCGTAGCTACCAATGGCAGAGGGTCACCAAATAGGGGCGTTAAAGTTACTACGGCATGGTCAACAGTATTCGCCTCAGAATCAATAATACTAACACTTAGATCACCGGAAACAGCAGCAGGAAGGCCGCCTAAAAAAAGCGCGAAAGCAGAAAAAAATGATGCCCTAAATGAAATCAACGAACTTCCCCAATATGCTTTTTAGTATATAAAACTAACAGAATTTTAATTGTAACTCTGAACCTAAATGAAGCTAAATCAATAAATGGTTACAAGGGCAAGGTTAGTTTATAGTTAACTGATACAGAAAACCAAATAATTCTTGAGAGAAGTTTCTTCTCCGTAACGATCGCCATTCACAGCATTACGCCCCCAATATATGGAATTTGACCAAAGAAGAGATGCCGCCTAGTGTCATCAAAGTGCCATATGGAGAAACCTATTGTCAAAATTGAAACATATAGCAGTTTCCTTGTTAGGTTTGTTTCTGGCAACCACTGGGCCGGCAGAAGTACACGCAGAACCAAATAGCCAAGCTGAGTGGAACCTAACCCACATTTACACTTCTGATGAAGCATGGCGTGCAGATTATAATGCGGCCATAGCAGCCTGCGATGAATTCACTCAAAAAACCAACAATGCAATGAGTAACCAAGAGCAGCTTCTTGATTTATTAGATCTGGCTTCAGAAACCCGAAAACTCGTTGCTCGTATTTACACATATGCAACATTAAAGGCCGATGAAGATCTTAGGCACCTTCCCAGTCAACAGATGGTAAAAAAGGTTTCAGCACTTCAGCTGAAATACACACAGGTTTTCTCTAAATTTTTGACCAAACTGGTTTCAATAAAAGCCACAGACCTTGAAAATTTTATTGCACAGGAACCAAGACTTAAAAACCATGTTTTTTTCTTGAAAGACATCACTCGGCAACGAAAAAATTTCACATTAGAGACAACTGGTACCCAAAAATTAGACCCCACCCCTGACCCAAGTCATATGTTTCGGCACATCCAAAAACGTGTGATCCGCTGGCCCACAATAATGCTTTCATCCGGTACAGTCGCAATATTGGACCCAACAAGCTTTTCCTATTTCCGTATGCAACCTGACCCAATTGACCGCGTTAAAATATTCAACGCATACTGGAACGCTGTTAAACCACAGGCCCCGCTATTTGCAAAAGCCTTGAGTGACTATGTTACCAAGCAAACTAAATCCGCTAACCAGAGAGGGTATGACAACACCCTGCAGGCAGCACTATCCGTCAATGCTATACCGGTTGCCGTTTATCAGACTATGATTGATGCTGCTGATCAAAATCTAACCCTTCTCCACCGATTACTTAAACTCAAGCAGCGCTTGCTTGGGTTGGGCCGAATTGAATATCAAGACATCCAAGCCCCGATCAGTGAGTTCAATCCTTATTTTTCTGTCTCAGACGCAAAGTCGCTTAACAAAAAGGCTCTGTCCGCTTTTGGAGAAGAATATCTTTCGATATTGGACCGTGGCTTCAAGGGGCGTTGGATGCACACCCAACCAAAAGCGGGTAAACGTTCAGGCGCTTATATGCAGGATGCAGCATATGATGTGCATCCCTACATTTTGCTAAATTTCAATGAAACCTACCGCGACGTAGGCTCCTTCACTCATGAATGGGGGCATGCAGTACACAGTGTGTTTTCAAAAAGAAATAATCCTTTTGAAACATATCGCTATAGCCCATTTCTTGCCGAAGTAACAGCAGCAACAAACCAACTTTTACTTCAAGACCATATGATTGCAGCAGCAAAAAGTGATGAAGAAAAGCTCTATTATTTACATGAGGCTTTAGAAAATGTTCGAGTTACTTTTTTTTATCACGTTCAGTTGGCAAAATTTGAATTTGAAATTCATAAAGTAATTGCAAAAGGCCAACCTTTAACCGTGAAAAAACTAAGCGCACTTTATCATAAAATTCTTGTGCAGTATTTAGGGCATGAGAAAGGCGTTTTAAACCTAGACCCCAAATACGCTGTAACTTGGTCGATGGTCCCCCACTTTTATAACAACTTCCATATCTACCAATATGCCACCAGCATTGCTGGGGCCGCGTCAATAGTGGATAGCTTTTCAAAAAAACCGGAGCACTCAATTGAAAACTATCTGGACCTGTTGCAAGCAGGAGGGTCAGACTACCCGCAGAACTTACTGGAAAACGCTGGCGTCAAACTAGATACAATGCAACCCTACGATGCCCTAATATCAAGAATGGTCAGGCTATTAGATCAAGCGGAGACGGTGGCCTCCAAAATGGGTCTTTAAAACTATCCTAGAAAACAAAATTAATGTTCGCCACATCATCAACATCAACACCATTAAGCGTCAAACTATTGCCTAACCCTAGGTTAATAATAACACCATTACCTTGAGCTGTAACCGCCGCCTCAACATCAGCCGCAGCAGTAAACCCAGTAATCGTGCTAGCCAAATTCAGCACATCCTCAGACACACTAAAGTCTGTAATGGTATCGTCACCGTTAGCAGACGCAAAAATAAAGGTGTCCGCACCACTACCTCCAGCATATCGATCATTACCAACAGCATCATAAATCAAATCTGCACCAGCACCGCCGTCTACTTCGTCGTTTCCCGCACCGGAATATAGTTCGTCATTGCCTCCGCCACCGAAAATAACGTCTCGGTCATCGCTGGCACCACCAAAAACAGTATCATTACCTTCCCCCGCGTAAACGATATCAGCACCGCCTCGGCTACCAACTTTATCATGACCAGCGGAGCCATATACAAGGTCATCACCATCCCCTGACCATAAAACATTGTCGTCCGTACCCGTGACAACCTCTTCACCTGCATCAAACCTTCCATTGTCGTTTACCGCGCCGTCGTCCCAGCCACCGCCTAGTATTGTATCATGACCGTCTGCGCCATAAAGCGTGTCCCGACCGTCGCCTTCCGCACTCTCGGATTGAGACGACAACTGTTTTGTCGCCCCTTCATCAAATCCACCACCCACGAGGAGGTCATCACCGGCACCACCGCCCGCAACATCGTCACCCGCGCCGCCCACCATCGTGTCAGCACCCAAATCACCGCCACCTGCCCAGAGTTGGTCATCACCATCCCCGGCAAGCTGTACATCATTGCCAGAGTGCCCTGTAAGAACGTCTGAGCCAGCACCACCAATTAATGTATCGTTGCCGGCATTACCTTTAAGTTTATTGGCTGCACTATTACCTTCAATAGTGTCGTCACCAGACGCCCCGGTTGCATTTTCAACCGTTGTGTCATCAGCGATGTAGACCGAGTAAGAATCTGTAAAAAAACTACTACCGTCATAATACTCAATCGTCGTACCGACATCACTCCAGGTACCGGGTACTAAGCTAAGGTGCACTGGCCTAGAACCATTACTGACTGAAAGCGTATCATCGCCGCCTGCATCCCAAATCGTCAAATAATACCGTTCTGCCATGTTATAAGCGTATGTGTCTGAGCCGCCCGTCGTTATCATATCGGTGCCATAAAGCCCCTGCAGAGCTTTAATATCCAGATACATATAAGTTTGGGGCCATAAGTCCGCCCATGTCGCGGTAGAAAAACGCGCAGACACTGTGTAGCTCATAACAGTGTAGTCAACACCTTCAAGGCTGCTATTGAGAGCAGGAAATTTATTCTCTACTTCAAACGAATGCTTCAAACCAAGTGCATGCCCTAATTCGTGAAAAAGAGTGTGCCCAAAATCAATATCATCTTCGGCTGCTATGTCGGATTGCAGCCAAATATCACCTGCAACATAATGATTCCCGGGCAAATATGCCCAAGCAACTGTATCATCATCGTCCTCTTCTTTAAAACTTGTCCAGGCAAGGCGTATTGTTCCCGCAGACTCTCCGCTGTCCGGAACCTCTTGCCCTACAAAATTTGAAAACTGCGCCAAATTTTCTGTAGCGAGCTTAAAAAGAGACTGCACATGTGAAGAAACGCCAGCAAGGCCAGTATAAGGCTCAGTATCGGCCTTCCCGTACCCTCGAAACTCACCATCTGAAAAAATACTATCAGCGGTAGGGAAACTATAGGTTACCGTCGTAAGGCTGGATCCTGCGTCGGCAGAGTATTTGTAACCAGAAAACAGAGCGTCAACATCATTGTTGCCCGTTCCCTCATGGGTTTCAGTTGGCGTAACCGCCTCTACACCGATGGTTGGCATTAATACCCCTTTTTTACATCAAACTTAAAACAGGCCTTTACCCTAGCATTATTATACAGATGCAATTTAGCAAGTTGAATATTCAGCACACTATCCATGGAAAGTTAAAAACTGGTTGGCGACTAGTTAAAAATCATGCGGAGTTTTTCACCCCCTTAAACGTGAGCTAGATCACTTACCCCCAAGGCAAACAAGTTTACCATTCAGGCGAGAGGCCCTGAGCGCTCATACCGTGCCATTATTGTATTGATTTTTGTTTTGCAGATATTCATTCAGCCAATCATAAGGTAGCAATCATGACCATCCTGACCACTAGATCCCCTATCATCATTTTGTTGGCAGTATTTTCTTTAACCGCCTGTAAACCGATTGAAATCAGCGGCAGCATTTGTGAGCCAGTGCGTTTCAACGGACAGGGGAGCAAAACAATTGACGAAGTTGGCGCTATTAGCGACCCTGACCCCAAAGGTATTGTAGACCTCAAAGAAGACAACAAGCCTCATGGAAATGGCGGTTTTATCTATCATTGCCGTAAAGAAGGCTCAGCTACATTTAAAGTAACTGCCTTGGTGGGTAGCAGAGAGAAACATCTTCGTTTTAAAGTAAACTGTTCATAGATATTGGTAAAATGGCGATCCCGGGAGGACTCGAACCCCCAGCCTGCTCATTAGAAGTGAGCTGCTCTATCCAGTTGAGCTACGGGACCGCAGTAAATGCAGATACCTATATAATCCGGCGCACCCTATAATAAAGACCCCTGAAAGAAAATAGGGAATTTTACCTTTTACTAGCCTGCAACAGGCATAGAAAAAGGGCCTGGCCCTGGCAGCCAAGCCCTTTGGTATTCCTACCAGAATAACTGGTCGGGGAGACAAGATTCGAACTTGCGACCCCCTGTACCCAAAACAGGTGCGCTACCAGGCTGCGCCACTCCCCGACGCGAAGCAGGGTATAGTTTCTGCGCTTTTCAGAAGCAAGCGAAAAATATCACAAAATGGGAAAAATTCAGATTTATTCTCAGTTCCCCCCCCACAAGGTCAATGTGGTACCCTTCTATAACGGGAGTAATTGGTCGGTTCAGTACCATCCGGGAGCCTTACAATTTGCCGCACATCCATATACATTCCGCCGTCTACAAGCGTGCGAGCTGCTAACATAAGCTCTTTTCCTTTATAATAGGCTGCTGAATTAAGCTCTTCTTCACTGACCGCTGTAACAGAAAGAGAATCAGCAAGATCTCCACCATTAAAGTCATGGGGCATTCCATCAGGTATTGTAGAAAAGGAATATTGATGATCTTCCCCAGCTTTATCTCGCCAACCCAGATGAAAAACAAGTTCACCACCTGATTCTTCAATACGGTATGTACCTGCTACTGGTGTCTCACCTTGTTCATAAATGCAGGTCTCGGCGACCAATTCCCAATTACCTATAAAATGCCTATAAATTGGCCCCATCATCACACCCTACCCCTTAGACCAAGAGCCAAGTTTCTTAAACAAGGCACTAACACTCAAAACTGGTGTTCGTTCTGTGTATATCTGCCCCGTTAGAGACACAATACCATCATCCACCCCGACGACCTTTGCGTTGCCTTCCACCCAGTCCCCCAACATTGCAGGGCCCATGAAATCACTAATAAGGCGTACTGTAACAAATGGCGGGGCCACAACGTCAAGCACCGCGCGCGACAACAATATATCGGCAAACGTCATCAACATGCCCCCATGGCACATTCCAGCAGCATTGGAATGCTTCTCTGCCACACGAAAACCCCGCACCCATCCATCATCATTGACCTGCTCGAAAATCGGGCCATTTTCCCAACCGAAAGGAGAAGAGGATACAATTGGTTCGAAGTTCTTTGGCGGATATGCAGCCGCAACCATGTCGCCAGTTGCTTTACGCATTTGATACCCCGACTTATGGTTTCGTGTTTCCAAGCAACGCATGCCTAACAATATCACCTGGCGCTATACCAAGCTCTGCTGCTCGTCCGCCAGCGATCTCAAAAACAGCTTTAGCTGGGCCTGTTGAAGGCCTAGGCGTGTCAGTTTCTGGTGCAGCATTTGCGACAATATTAACCACCGAACCGTCTGCACGTAAAAAGATAATATCCAGCGGGATATAAGTATTGCGCATCCAGAAACTTTGCATCCGTTCAGTCGGGAAAATAAATAGCATCCCCTTGTCGGGGGCAAGCTCCGTACGGTACATTAGCCCCTGCTGGCGCTGCTTGTTAGTCAGGGCTAGCTCAACCTGAAATTCAAACACGCTGCCGTCCACTTGCTCAACCACAAGCGGACTATATGTTTGTGCCCATGCGCCAGGCACAACAGTAATCAGCATCAGGAAAAGGCAAGAAGCACTAAAAACGGCGCGTAACACGCCGCTTCCTTTATACATCCCCTGGAAGCGCTATTTGCGCTACAAGCGGTCCTCTTTCACCAGTACCTATCCGCACACTAACTTCCTGTGCAGGCTCCAAGTCCGTAAGACCTGCCCGGCGAAGAGTTTCGATATGTACAAATATGTCTTGTGTACCCTCACCTCGAGAGACAAAGCCATACCCTTTTGTACGATTAAACCACTTCACTTCAACTGATTCAAAGTCACTCGACACCTCCACATCCATACCCGGATGCGAAAAAGAAGACCTTCCAATATCCTCAGGCTTTACAGCCGTGGAAAGATCAAGTGATTGAACCCGAGTTGCTTGCCGACCACGATCTCGGGCGACGGCATTACACACCACAGTTGTTCCTTCTGGAACAGAGCGGCGCCCCACATCACGCAATACTGAAAAGTGGAGAAGAACATCTCCATCATCATCATCAGGCACTACAAAGCCATACCCCTTGACAGCGTCAAACCACTTCACTCTACCGGTCAACTCACTGCCAAGTTCCTCAGGCTGTACATCAGAACTAGCTACGCTACGGCCGTCCATACCATTCCCCCCTCTAGGAAATTCATGCAAACATCGCATTAACACGCCGTTAATCACGCTATGCTAGTCCCAAAAAACCACACTCGCAACAAAAAATGTCATAGGCGTATTTTGGCAACTCATTGTTAGTGAGGCATTTTTTTATGGCTTGCTGCAGTTACAGGGCTGTAAACCAAAGCTTGCAAGCTCCTTATTACACGCAAATCATGCAACCTTTGCGCTAATTTTTATGACAATGTGAAGACATTAACGTCTCTTATCACGAACACATTAACCCTATTTACCCCCAACGGCGTGCCCATATAGATATCACATGTACAAATAAACTGAGTGGAAGCAGCTTCAAAAATCGCCAGGTTAATTAACAGCCCGACTAAAGCTTGTGCTAAAAAGCGCCTCAAAAATGGCCACTCCTTTGAAACATATAACCTACTCCAGCCTCATAATTTCCAATCAAACACATCAAAAAAAACACCCGCTACAATTCGTAGCGGGTGTCATATTTCTAGTTTTTTGCTATGGATTTAGTGCCCAGAGCTACTTGTCTCTGTTATTTCCTTAGCAGAATGATGCTCAATATAATGCCCATCATACAACTTCTGTGTCAAAGGCTGTAAGAACATAGACACGCCAATGTAGCCAACAATTGACATAACAATTGTATAAGGCAGCGCCATCACAACCATTTTCATGTAGCTCAAACGGATCAGCGGTGCGAGAGCAGACGTAAGCAAGAACAAGAATGCTGCTTGGCCGTTTGGTGTCGCGACAGATGGGATATTTGTACCAGTATTGATCGCTACCGCCATCAAATCATATGTGTCACGGTCAATAATACCGTTAGCCAAAGCCTGACTTGTTTCGGTCACATAAACGGTTGCAACAAATACATTATCTGATATTGCCGACAACACACCATTCGCAACATACAAGGCGGATATTTGATCTGATGCTGTTGGCAATGATAGCACAAAATCAGTCACTGGCTTAAAGAGCCCATTATCACTGATAACGCCAACGACAGAGAAAAACACCACAAGAAGCGCTGTAAAAGGCAATGCTTCCTCAAACGCATGACCGATTTGGTGCTCTTCAGTAATCCCCGTCAAGGCTGAGGCCAGTACGATTACAGAAAGCCCCACAAGACCTGGGCTAATATGGATGATCAAACCAACAACCAACCAAACACCAACAAGAGCTTGCGCAATTAAAGCTGCTTTTTCCGTCTTGGTACGGCGCTCACTTGTGTATTGATCGTAATCAATAATGATGTTTAAGACCTTTTCAGGAATCTTAGTACCATAGCCAAATTTACCAGTAACCTCTAGCAAAACACAGGTACACAAACCAGCAACAAATACAGGGGCTGTTACCGGCAACATGCGGAAGAAGAACTCATCGAAGGCCCAGCCAGCACGAGCCGCTATCAGAATATTTTGAGGCTCACCAACCAATGTCATAACACCACCGAGAGCAGTACCAACTGCAGCGTGCATCATCAAACTCCGCAGAAAGGCGCGGAACTGCTCTAGGTCGTCTTCATTTAACTTATCAATTTGATGGTCATTTGAGTGATCATGATCATTACTAAAGTCCTTGCCGGAGGCGACTTTGTGATAAATCGAGAAAAAGCCAACGGAAATTGCAATAACAACGGCGGTAACTGTCAGGGCATCAAGAAATGCTGATAGCACAGCGGCCATAACAGAGAAAATCAGAGACAATACAACCTTATTACGCACATTCACCAATATCTTCGTGAATGCAAACAGGAGCATGTTTTTCATGAAATAAATACCAGCCACCATAAATACTAGCAGCATGATTACTTCAAGGTTGGATTCAATTTCATACCCGATGGTTTTCGTAGAGGTCATGCCAAGCACCACCGCTTCAAACGCTAGCAAACCACCAGGCTGCAACGGGTAACACTTAAGAGCCATTGCAAGCGTGAAGATAAACTCCAACACAAGCGCCCAGCCCGCAACATATGGTCCAACCGTATAAAATAATACAGGGTTGATAACCAAAAACGCCAAAATGGTCATTTTGTACCATTCTGCCGAATTACCCAGGAAGTTTCTTCCTGCAGGGTTCGCAAAAAGCGACATATCTATTCCTTTTCCGTAATACTCTGCCCACAATAAGCTGTTGTTCAGCTTTATTGTTGTTGTCTCTGCCGGTTTTAAATGCGTGTAACCACCAAATCAAGGCAAACCAGACAAAAGTGACAGCTACTTGCTCTTCGGCTATTAAATAAGAGAAAAAACTTATAGAAGAATCAAGGAAGCAACACTAGAATCTCATCTTCCGTACTATCAAGCAGCTTTGAAACGACTCTATATGGAAAACCCGCACGCATCATAGCTGCTTTTTCTTTTTCTATTTTTTCATCCGAGACTTTATCCACGCGCCGAAAAGGCCCAAACCTTCGTCGCTTAATATACGCTGCTGCTGCTGACAGGTCTATATTCCTGTCAGGGTCTTCATCTACCGCATGCAAAAGGTTTTTCACAATTTCCTCCGACACACCTTTATGACGAAGGTCTTGTTCAATTGCCCGGCGTGGCTTGCCTTTACGTAACAAGCTTTCGAAACGACTAAGCGCATATTGCTTATCATCAACATATCCTAAACGCACACATTTCGCTGCAACAGAGGCAATCCATTCAAGTTGCTCGGTGGATGCTGGCTCATAATTTTCATTACGGCGGCATACCTTGCGTTCCAAAACTTGTCGTAAATATGCTTCCGTCGCAGAAAAGCGCCCTAAATAATGTAGTGCCGCACGTTCCAAATATCCTTCAGTTACCTTTTTGGGGGACGCGGACATAATTAAAGGTTATCCAGCGCATTCAGAAACTTATCGAGTTCCTGCTGACTATTATAATAGTGAGGCGACACACGCACCGCACTGTCAATTCCCCTAGCGCCCAAGTCTAAGCGGGTATGAAATACGCTCGACACCTGCACTGCGATCCCTTGTTTCGACATCGCGTCTCGAACATCGGCTGCCTTCCAACCATTTTTGTTGAAGGTGATAATAGCAGAGGTAGCATCAGCGTGGCAGGCAGGTTCAATGCCCTGTATTCCATATATCGCAGCCCGTAGCTCAGCGGCCATATGCTGCGTCTGCTTCATCATTTTTTCTGGACCTCGTTTCAAAAGATAATCAAGCGCAGCACCAAAACCTATTTGGTTAAGACAGCTTCGCTCCCACATTTCAAACATTGTTGCGTCTTCAACGAGTTCATATTTATGATCGGCAACCCAAGCGGCTGATTGGTTGGTTAACATAGCTGGCTCAAGAGAACGACGAGCTGTTTCAGAAATATATAAAAACCCAATACCTCGGGGGCCCCGAAGAAACTTTCTAGAAGTAGCCGTTGCCGCGTCACACCCAATATCAACAAAGTTTACTGGTAGCTGCCCTACAGATTGGCATGCATCAAGCAGATAAAAAGCTCCATACCGCTTTGCTATAGGGCCAATAGAAGCTAAATCTGCAACCTGCCCACTAGAGGAAGCCACATGGGTAACGCTAACAATTTTGGTTTTTTCATCAACCAATTCAAAAAGATGGTCTAAATCTACCCCCCTGTTTGGATCTGCACGCGCAACACGTACCTCAACACCATCTCTCTTTGCTCGTTGTAAGCATGCAACATAATTGCTGCAGTATTCATTATACATTGTGACGATATTATCACCGGGGGCTAGAGAAACACTGTAAAAAGCCTTACTCCAAGCATCAACCGCGCCGCCGGTTAACGCATAATCAGCGGTGTTACCTCCAAGCAAGCTGGCCAGAGAGCTGTAAACTTGCTTCAGCTCTCGTGACTGTTGCTCCTGAGCAACATACCCACCGAGGCTAGCCTCGCAGTCCAAAAAAGATTTCATGGTATTCACAACAACACCCGGCATCAGCGCCGAACCGCAATTATCCAAGTGAACACGAGAACTCAAGCTTGGTGTATCCTGACGTACTTTTTGAAGGTCTTCTGTAGTAAACATGGTTTGATTCTTTGCCATCTTTTTGTCTAATTTATAAATTATTTCACTACTAAGGGCGCTATAATGGGTAAAATTTGCTTGCGGTTTTGGGTCACAAACTGTAATTCAGCCGTAATATTGAGCGGCATTGTGGCTTGCAAATGAACAAGCAAATAAAAAAAGACGCAAGTAATTTATTGGCTTTTCTGTTAATGCTGCCATCTTTAAAATTATCTCTAGTTCACAAATGTGCGTGAGCTATAACTTGTTGTTTTAGTAAGGTCCGGTTAATGTTAAGCCCGGAGCAATTATGGTTGAAGCAGACGCGATGACAGTTGTGACACCTACCCTTGATCCCAGCCTTCCTAGAAGGTTTGCGGATTTCGATACTCTTGTTGATGCAATTGAGTATGCCGCTCAAGGCAAACGGGGCCCTAACTTTTTCAACGCAAAGGGCGACGTTGTTGAGACACAAACGTGGCGAGAAATACGAGACCGCGCTGCCATTATTGGCCGTAAAATAGTAGGTCTAGGCTTTAAAAAAGGCGATCGTATTGCTGTAATTGCTGAAACGAGTGCAAACTTTGTTGCCTTTTTTGTAGGGTGCCAATATGCGAGCGTCTTGCCTGTACCTCTACCGCTCCCTACGTCTTTCGGTGGCCGAGATGGGTATGTCGCACAATTAAAGCTTCAAATGAAAAGCTGCGGCGCCAATGGCGTTATGGCTCCTACATTTATGGAAGAAATGATTGCTAAGGCTTCCGTAGACCGCGATTTGATATTCACAGGGTCAATTGATGATTACCTAGCAACTGACGCTGACGGTGATCACCGCCTTCCATCACCTGACGATCTCGCGTATTTGCAATATTCATCCGGCAGCACACGTTTTCCACACGGTGTTTCTGTGACCCATAAGTCCCTAATGGCCAATACCCACGGCATGGGGAAATACGGTGTCGAATTAAAAGATGATGACCGCTGCGTATCTTGGTTACCGTTTTACCACGACATGGGCCTTGTTGGCATGTTGATGACTTGTTTGTCTTGTCAGTGCTCTGTTGACTTTATCCCAACAGAAGAATTTGCACGCCGCCCCCTAAGCTGGCTCCGTGTTATCAGCCGCACTAAAGGTACGGTTACATACAGTCCAACATTTGGCTATGATATTTGCGCTCGCCGGGCTGCAATGCGAGGTAAAGCAATGGAAGGCCTAGATTTATCCAGCGTGAAGGTCGCAGGTATTGGTGCAGAAATGATTCGCCCTGACGTAATGCGTACATTCCTTGAAACTTTTGGCCCAATTGGCTTCAATAAAACTGCATATTTGCCAAGTTATGGCCTAGCTGAATGTACACTGGGTGTCAGTTTCGGAAAAATTGGCAAAGGCATTCAGATCGATTTGGTGGAAGAATCGAAACTCACCGGTGACAAGCATATGCTTGTGAAAGGTTCAAGCGACGACAATCGTCTTCGCGAAGTTGTAAATTGCGGTACCCCCCTACCAGAATATGATATTGAAATCCGCGACGAAGATGATAACGCGCTTGCAACAGAACAAGTTGGGCGTGTTGTGCTTCGTGGTATTTCGGTGATGCGAGAATATTTTAATGACCCTGAAACTACTCGCTCAGTTCTAAGCGAGGATGGCTGGCTTGATACTGGCGACATGGGTTACCTGAAGGACGGCGATATTTATATCGTTGGCCGTGCCAAAGACATGATTATCGTCAATGGTAAAAACCATTGGCCACAAGATATTGAGTGGGCTGCAGAGCAACTAGATTCATTAAAGACTGGTGATGTAGCTGCTATTTCTATTCCTGGGGATAACGCAGAAGAAGTGCCGCTAATTCTAGCTCAGTGCCGAATTTCTGATCCAGCTTTACGCGCGAAACTCGTTGAGGACCTCAAGAAAAAAATACAAAGTGCTACAGGCATCAATTGCCTGATTGAACTTGTATCCCCTAGGGCACTACCTCGTACATCATCAGGGAAATTAAGCCGAACCAAAGCCCGGACACAGTATTTGTCAGGGCATTTACAGGCCATAGCAAGCTAAATCCATGACATCAAAATCAGCGCTATCATCCACTAGTCAGACAATAGCGCTGACTGGTGGTACAGGTTTTCTTGGTAAACATGTACTCAATGCACTGTTGGAAGCAGGTTATAAAGTCAAAGCCCTTACCAGACGTGAGCAAAACGAGCGCAATGGTATAACTTGGGTCATGGGCGCACTTGATAACCAAGACAGCTTAGAGGCGCTCTGTGAAGGGGCGTCGACGTTAATTCACATGGCGGGCCTTGTTAAAGCAGTCAATAGAGACACATTCTTTGATGTAAACGTCACAGGCAGCAAACTCTTGTTCAATGCCGCGGCTAAAACCCACGTCAAACATGTTCTCCATGTTTCAAGTCTTGCTGCGCGTGAACCGCGCCTTTCGCATTACGGTGCTAGTAAAGCAGGTACAGAATTACTACTTACAGCCCGCAAATGGCCTTTCACATGGACAATCGTACGCCCTCCAGCGATTTACGGGCCAGGTGATACTGAAATACTTAAGCTTCTCAAGGCAACGCGTTTAGGTATTCTTCCTGCCCCAGGCAGTGCTAAAAATCGCTTTTCTATGATCCATGCAAAAGATATGGCTGGAGCAATCACCGCATTGTGTAATGGCTCAAATTCTATGGGCATCCTTGAGATTGATGATGGAAAATCAGGTGGTTACCAATTAAAAGACGTGGCCGCCGCCCTTTCCTGCGAGAATAAAAATGCCCCGAAGACCATCCCTATTCCATTCTGGTTAATTGGGACTATTGGGGCAATAAACGGCATGATTGCTAGCGCCATCAACCGCCCGGCCATGCTCACATTATCTACTGCTCGCTATCTATGTCACCCCGACTGGACAGTGCGTGAACCTCGTCGGCCAAGACTGCCAAATTGGTCGCCTCAATTTGACCTTAAAGCCGGCTTAAGCGATACCGTTGACTGGTATAAAAAAAACGGGCTTTTATGATTGCGTTTGCCTCGGTATAAAGCGAGGGAATGTAAAATTATAAATTCCACAATAGCAGGTAGGCAAACATTATGGCTCAAGCCGAAACTCTAGAAACGATTAATGCCCTCATCACACCTCTCAACAAAAAAGGGGTAACTCTCAAGCCTGAGACAACTTTTGCTGCTGACCTTGAGTTAGACAGCTTGACTGTGATGGACCTAGTGGCCGAAATCGAAGATGAATTTGATATTATCTTACCTCTGAATTTGCTGCCAGACCTTGAAACCATTGGTCACGTTGCTGATGCTGTTGATAAAATTACAAGTGAAGGTTAACTGATCGTGGATTTATTCGATAAATTTGACCCTATTGTTCAGCTTCGCGCTTCGTTGCCATTCGAAAAGGCTGACCCTTTCAAAGTGGTGATGGACGACATCATTTCCGAAACAGAAGCCATAGTTGCAGGCCGCCACACAATATTAGCTGGCACCAACAATTATATGGGAATGACTTTCTATCAGGATGCTATTGATGCCGCGAAGAAGGCACTTGATGATTTTGGTACAGGGACAACCGGCTCACGTGTTTTAAACGGCACTTACGGTGGACACAAAGAACTTGAATCAACCATTGCCGACTTTTATGGCATGGATCACTGCATGGTCTTTTCCACAGGATATCAAGCCAACTTGGGCATGATATCCACCCTTGGCGGTAAAGATGACTTTGTCATCATAGATGCAGATAGCCATGCTTCAATTTATGACGCCTGCAAACTTGGCAACGCTACTGTCGTACGCTTTAAGCACAACGACACTGAACACATGGAAAAGCGCCTAAAGCGCCTGCCAGAAGACGCAGGAAAGCTCCTGGTGGTAGAAGGTATCTATTCCATGCTGGGCGATGCGGCACCGCTCAAGGAAATGCTTGAGGTTGCAAAAAAATACGGCTGTACCACGCTCGTTGACGAAGCACATTCTATGGGGTTCTGTGGAGAAAACGGCCGCGGCGTAGCTGAAGCTCTTGGTGTAGAACACTTAGTTGATTTTTACGTCGGCACTTTTTCAAAATCAATTGGTACAGTTGGCGGCTTTGCAGTTTCAAACCATCCAAAATTTGATGTTCTACGTTTTGTATGTCGCCCCTATATTTTTACTGCAAGTTTACCTCCTAGTGTGGTTGCCTCAGCTACAGCTGCGATTAAAGGTATAAAACTTAGCGGTAACCGTCGCGCTCATTTATGGGAAAACGCCAACCGTCTTCATAAAGGATTGAAAAACGCAGGCTTTAACCTGGCTACAGAAAAGGCCGAGAGCCCAATAATTGCAGTCCAAGTACCTGACGTACAGCTCGGTACTCGGTTTTGGGAGCAATTACTTCTTCAGGGTGTCTATGTAAATATGGCCGCCCCTCCTGCCACACCGCTTGGAATATTTTTGATGCGAGTTAGTGTTTGTGCACAGCATAGTAGCGAGCAAATCGACCTTATCATCGAGCGTTTTAAAAAGACCGCTGAAATCGTAGGGCTTGAACTAGCCAGCTAAATTCTTGCCCGGTCGATTAATTGACTAAACCAATACCTGAGTTATAGTTCACAATAGGTTGCCCACCGCTATAACTCAGGGACTTTTAAGCATGCCACCCATTGAACAATTGGTTTCTTTCTTCATCGCAGCCTCTATCTTTGCTTTTATACCGGGTCCGGCGATCCTCTTTACCGCGCCACAAACAATGTCTAAGGGCAAACGCGGCGGAGCGCTCGCAGCCCTAGGGCTTCATATTGGAGGCATGTTCCATATCATTGCTGCTGCAGCGGGTCTCTCTGCTGTTTTCATCCACGCACCTATTGCCTATACAACTCTTAAAGTCGTTGGGGCTCTATACCTAATTTGGATGGGCATTGGAATCATTCGTGGCAAATTAGATGCAAGTGAGTTGCCCCATGTAAAAGGCTATCAGGGTAAAAAGGTTTTCTTCGATAGCATGGTCGTTGAAATACTAAACCCAAAGGTAATCATATTTTATATCGCGTTCTTGCCTCAGTTTGTTGACACAAGCGCTTCACTGCCAATTTGGGCACAGTTTATTATTCTTGGCAGCATTAACAACATCATGTTTACGCTTGTGGATATATTAGTTATTTTCCTGACCTCAAGCGTCGTAAACAAATTAAAAAACTCAGAGGCCTCGCAAAAAATTGTCAGGAAAATCTCAGGATCCACGATGATGGGTTTGGGCGTACATTTGGCTATCTCAGACAAATAGACAAGATTACTTAAATGCTCCCTTTTTCCTAAGTTTCCAGAAAAGGACTATTCCTGCAATCACAGGATGACGTCGCATCCAATCAGTAACTTCAATTTCAACACCCGAATGCCTCCGTATCTTCCAAGCAAGATAATCAATACCCCCATCAAAAGTCATTGATGCCTTGAGCAAACGAAGAAAGCTAACAATTTTTCCATTCCAGCGACGCGCTACCCAAATAACCTTTGGTAGAACACCTCCTCCAGACTTAGCTTCGAGAGCAGCGAAAGCAACTGGCGTCAATCGATCATAACGTTCCTGATCAAGCAGATAAATCTCAAGCCCTTTGCCTGACCTTTCGGACCTCAACTCAGCAGCATAAGTTTCCTCGAAGGCCGCAACCCATACTTCTCTTGAGGTTTTAACCGAGGGCTTCAGGGATAGCAGGTTCCCAAGCATCGTCGTGACTGCAGAACCAACGTGCCGAGCAATAATCTTTTTTACATTTATATTTCTTGCGCTTAGCAGCATACAAGGCTGGCAAAAACGAGCCCAAACAGAAACATTCAAACACCCCATGCTCGTGCGCTTTTCTAAGTCAGCCAGCGATAAAATTGCATACTTAGAACGGACGGTTAAATCCCCGATCTGTATTTCGTGATAAAACACATTAGGAGGTAAAACCTTATTTGCCACTGCCAGAAACTGACTCTGGTAAGCAGCGCTATAGCTTTCCACAATCACATAAAAATCAAGGATTTTGTCTTCTATTTCACCAGTCCGTAAACAAGACCCATAAAAAAGAATACCGCTCACCGCATCTCCGTATTTTTCAGCTATTTCGTTTGCAGCAATGGAAACAGGCTTAGGAACTTCACGTTGCCATTCATCCAGTATAAAATGGTTAAGTCCCTCTTTTGCGGCATTAGACATTCTAAGACACTTTATTTCAATGAAACAAATGTCAGAAATTTGTCACCCCGCAGCGTCACAGGCTTCCCAGCGATGGGTCTATATATTTCACCGTCAAGCGTTACGGGGTCAGTCCCTTCAATACGCACTTCATTGCTACGCCGTACATGTACTCCGGGAATGTATTTATCGCCAAACGACCCAGTCAGAAAGCCCCTTATCGCACCAATAACGTGGCGAGGTCCCGCTTCAATTGCTGAAAACCTCAGACCACCATTTCCCGGCTCTTTATAAGCATAAGGTTTAATGCCCAATAACAACCGATCAAGAGTGGTTGCTGCAACAGAAGTATACTGCCCCGCAATTCGGCAGCTACCGGGAACATTGATAGACATAGGGTCAGAAGTCATCAGACTTTTATCCCGCCCAATACCAAGTGCTGACGCGACTAATTTAAATACAGAGACTATGTGGGCTAAGCTATTTGGTAGCCCAAGAGAATAGGCGTGCTCTCTACACCAAAATATCCCCTTAACAATGCCTGCGGTTCCAAAAAAGGTTCCTACACGGGGTAATTCGCCATCACCTAAATCCATCTCAATTACATGGCGCTTTATCAGACGGTCGGGAATTTCTCCACGCTTTGCGAGTTTTAATAGCCTCTGCAATACTTTAACCGGTTTACCGGTAGCACCAAGATCAGCAGCAGTCATATTAGTTTTGCCACCCGGTAAAATCGCAATAGGAGGCAACACGCGAAAATGCTTATTGTAAAGCAACGAAGCAAAAGCGGCACCGATAGTACCATCACCGCCGTTGATCACTAATAATGCAGGACTAGCGCGGCCAAACAACGCCATCGCCTCATCCATTGTCTCAATGCCGTTCAGTTCAAAATGAACCACATTTGCGCTTTCATTGACAACCTTGCGGATTTCTTCCATCCCACCTGCATTTGTTGTGCTCAGCGGGTTGGATAGTATAGCAACGAGCGGGACATGCACTCCACTATCCATTTGTTTTTGTTCGAACTGCATACCCTGCTGCTCCGCATAAAGTCGCCCTTGGTTTACGCCAAGATATAACAAAATTGTTTCAACTGCAGCTTAGATAGACACCTGCTTGCAATTTTTCAACGCTAACGGCGTCTCATTTTCCGTCGTTTTTCAGCTTCACCATCATCTGAGCCTAAAATATAGTATAATTCTACCGGAACCTCTAGGATTCCCTCAGAAACCTTAATCATCACTTCTTCGGCATTAGGCGGTGAAAACTTCAATTTTGGGTTATTCGAGAAACCGAACCCTTCCGTAAAGAAGTCAGCTTTTCCATTTGCATTCCTGTCATGCATGATCACGAGCGCATATGTATCTGGTCCAGGAACAGGTACACAGACATCTTGTTCACCATCTGACTCAACCGGCACATCAATCCGAAATAGTTTTTTCCCCTTGGAAAGAAAATCATCTGGATTTGACCCATAGATTTGGGCACGCAGGTTCCCCTCAAGGTAACGTATGTTACTTACATGGACTAAAAGAGCTGTACCATGCTCTCCTTCCGGGCATGCCACTTTCAAATCTTCTGCCGAAGTATGGCCTGTAACAAGCCCCAAGCTACAAGCTAAAAAAATACCTAGCCCATTGAGCCTCATTGAGGCTTTATTAATCAGGCGACGCATATTACTCTCCAGAAACGATACCACTTGGGCCATGAATGCCGTAGCTTATTGGCGAAATTGTGTCTCATATGGAGTGTTATGCGGCATTACTCAACATGCTCTTGCCATGTTTCTAACTAGTTTTAATATGATACAGTTCAGAATGTCACTTGAATAAGCCCTTAAACAGGTGTAGCGCGAACCTATGTTCAATAGATTAGATAAATATATACTTCGACAAGTGATGATGCCGCTGCTCGCAACGATGGGTATTGCTGCGCTCTTGCTTACACTCGAGAAAATGTTGAAATTGTTCGACTTTGTCGTCAATCAAGGTGGCCCCGCAAATGTAGTGTTTCGCATGTTAGCTAACCTCACCCCTAAGTATTTGGGGCTTGCGTTACCCGTTGCTCTATTACTTGGTGTTACTATCGCATTTCGAAAGCTATCACTTTCCAGTGAGTATGATGCAATCACCACTTCAGGCACTGGCTTACCCAGACTAATTCGCCCCCTCATGGCGCTCGCCTTGGTGCTCGCAGTCATTAACACTGCCTTAGTCGGCTGGGTCCAACCATATAGCCAGTATAATTACGAAGGACTCGAGTTTGACCTTAGAAGTGGTGCACTCGGTGCCAGTATCCGTGTTGGCGAGTTTGTTGAAATTGGTGACGACATTACATTGCTGGTTGAAGAGAGCCACAGCCAAGGCGCAGATCTGCGCGGTATTTTCATGGAGCGTAAAGACGAACGCGGCAGCATTGCAGTAACCGCTGAACGAGGTGGCTTTTTTGCGACAGGTGATGATCAAACAATTCTTTTACGCCTCTTCAATGGCCGCCTAATCGACCTAAATGAAAGCCAAAATAAACCACGTGTACTTAACTTTGACCGACAAGATCTAAAGGTACGGCTCCCAGCACGAGAAGATTTCAGAAAACGTGGGGGCGTTGAACTGGAAATGACCCTGCCTGAACTCTACACTGAGCGAAACAACCCCCTCATATCGGCTGAGGAACGGCGGGCCTTCAATGGCAATTTCCATTGGCGACTAATGCATAGTTTATCATTCTTCATAATCCCGTTTCTAGCTATCCCCATGGGGATCACTAATAAGCGTACGGGCCAAGGCACAGGTATAGTGATTGGGCTATCCTTATTAATTTTATACAATGAGCTGATGGAAGGTATGGAAACTGCTGTTAAGGGAGGGGCTTCTCCCTATGCAACTATTTGGCTTCTATTCGGCATTTTTGCCCTTATTAGCTTTTTCTTCTTCCGAATTTCCGCATTCAAGGCCGGCGGGGAACCGCTGTCCCTCATCGATGCCTTCTGGGCAGCTATCAGTGCGCCGATTAATAAACTAGCGAAAAAGGTCATGGGGGTAACTGACTGATGGAAAGTCGTAGTCTACGCCGCCTCTTTGTACCATCACGCACTCTTGCACTCTATATGGCAAAAATGCACCTCAGCAGGTTTTTTGGAATTTTGCTGGGTTTAACTGCAGTTCTGCAGTTTCTTGATCTACTCACCACAGCTGACGATATTATGGCAGCTGACGGTGCCACATGGACATCACTCGTCGCTTATATTAGCTTGCGAACACCCCAGCTTATCGTTCAATTCGCACCCTTTGCAGCACTAATTGGTACCCTCCTAACGCTTGCGACCCTTAATCAACATAGCGAAGTGGTTATAATGAAGGTGAGCGGGCTTTCTGCACATCGCATCTTATTACCTCTAGGACTTGCTTCATTCATCATTGCTGTAGGGCATTTTATTTTCAACGAAAGTGTTGTTGTGCACGGCAATGCCGAACTCGAGTATTGGCAAGAGAATGACTATGCTGTTGATCTTCCGCCGAATGCTAACCTCGCTGGTCGAGTTTGGGTGAAGGATGGAATCGATATTATTCTATCCGAAGCGGTGAGTAGCCTTGGCGACAGATTGGTTCTCGATAAAGTTGCCATTTTTGAACGAGATGAACAGAAACGAATGCTAGCAATGATGCGAGCTGATTTTGCGTGGTATCAGGATGGCAAATGGACACTTCATGAAGTCCGCCGCTTTGATGCCCAAACACACGAACTTACTGTGTCCAGAACTCTCGACTGGAATATCTCAATACAGCCAGAGCGTTTTATGGCCCTATCTGTCAATGCCGATCATGTTTCATTCATTGAATTATGGTCGGCTATGAAACGGCTGGAGGCACAAAAACTTCCTACTAGTCGGTTAATGGCTAGTTTCCTCCAAAAGTTAGCCGCTCCTGCTTCAACGCTTCTAATGCCACTACTAGCGGCCGTTGCTGCCTTTGGCGTTCACAGGGCTGGCAGCTTAGCGATCAGGCTCGTCTTTGGTATGGCGCTCGGCTTTAGCTTCTTTGTGGCTGACAATTTTATGCTAGCTATGGGTGAATTTGGTGTCGCCCCTCCACTGCTTGCTTCTTGGGCTCCGTTTTTATTATTCTTACTTGTTGGCTATAGCGTTCTGTTCCATACAGAGGAAGGTCGCAGACAGACCAATAAACAAAGCGATAATACGCGGAAAAATGACTAATCCCGCAACCCACAAAGAACGTGTTGTAGGCGGTGCCGGTTATGCTTTAGCTGGCCGGTTAGGCGCTATTATTGAAGCTGCGTCCTTCGTTGTATTTACTTGGTTTTACGGTGCGGCAACTTTTGGTCTCTATGCCGTTTTATGGAGTTATGTGAAAGTTTCTTCAGCTATTTGCGAAGTTGCCATGACCACAGCCCTACAGCGGTTTATTCCAAAAGCAAAGAAGGCCAACGAAGGTGCAATCGTAGGGTATGCTCTCAAGCTTACTATTTTGACTTCGTCACTAGCCGCCTTGTGCCTCATCTTTGCTGCACCTTACTTAGCAAACTTCATTAACACATCAGAAGCAGACGCAGAAAGCCTAACAGCAGTGATACGCCTCTACACGTGGGTTCTGCCTTTTTGGTGTATCGTCAATGTAGCCACCGCAGCGGTCCGGGCTACTCGTACATTTGGGCCAGAAGTAAAAGTACGGATCTTTTACGAACAAGGTTTACGCCTCATCTCCGCGACAGTTTTTGCATTGATGGGCTTTCTGGCATTTGGTTTATTCGCGGCCCACCTTCTGAGTGTATTCTTATCAGCAATTCTTGCGCTCAGGCTATTGAGAAAACACTATGATCTAAGCGCTGTTTTTGCCGCGCCTGTAACAGGCCAACAGGCAAATGAAATACTAAAATACGGCAGTTCAGTTATGCCTGCCTATCTGATAAAAATGCTTTTCAGTGAATTCCCTGTAATGTTTCTGAACATGCTTTTACCAGGTGCGGCGGGCGCGGCGGCGGGCGGTTTTTAC
>CAXBKT010000043.1:0-22543 GCA_963976155.1 uncultured Kordiimonadaceae bacterium
TTTGCAAGCCGTGTTTGCGGCATATTCTCAGCGTTGATGACATCTTCTTGCGCTCGCCACTCGTCAGCAACAGCCTTCGCTAGCGCCTCTGTTGGCATTAAAAGCGTTTCTTTACCCGGCGTTTTTACAACACGCCCATCTAACGCAATTTGGTATCCGCCTTCAGTGGCTTCAGCGGCAACATCTTTGTAAAATCTTTTCATAGAACACTCGTTTACTCGTCTTCGCTGCTGGTTTTACCCGCATCTATTTTTTCTTGCTGCATTTCACGTGTTACCTGTGCCAACTTACGACGAGTAGACCGAGCTTGTTTACGGCGACTATTCATACGCTTGGCGTCCGCTGCACTATCCGTTTTAAAACCACCACCATACTGCACATCTGACTTAACACCCTTCTTGTCAGGATCCGTGATTACTATGTCATAGCCGAGCAAACTATTACCAAGCCGCGGCGTGCGGTAACAAGCAACAAGCGCAAGTGCAAGCAGCACCAAAACAATAAGCAATGCACCATAAGCAAGAGGACTACTCGCGCGCATAACATCATCTTGATATACGTAAGCTGCAGCCACAAGCCCGCTTACAATAGCCGCAGCCACAAGGAATACCCGCCTTGGCTTAACAGCTTCTGCCTTTAGCTCATCTGATATCTCGCTCATGTGCTGCCCCCTACCCATGCCCGAACGAGGGCCGGTACTTCGCTGTACTCAGAAGCAATATGTTTCGCCCCTGCAGCCTCCAGCTCATCTTCCCCGTGGTAACCCCAATTCACACCAAGCGCGTGACTACCTGCTCGCACTGACATCAACATATCATAACTGGTGTCACCCACCATGATTGTGTGCTCAGGACTAGAGCCTGCCTCCGCAATTGCAGTATGGATCATTGACGGATGTGGTTTTGATGGATGTCCATCAGCTGTTTGAAGTGTTACAAACATGCCCCCAAGGTCATGCTCCTTAATAACTCGGTCAAGGCCGCGTTTAGAGTTCCCTGTTGCCACACCAAGCAAATAGCCTGCGTCATTCAAAGCCGTTAGCACTTCACGAGTGCCAGCGTAAAGCGGGTCTGGACCGGCCTCTTGCTCTACACGTAATTTATAAAAAGTATTTTTATACGCCGCAACGAGTTCAGCCAAATGAACTGGTTCAGTTTGTGGCAATAAGTGTGCAATGGCTTCTTCAAGGCTGAGGCCCACAATAGAACGTACAGCAGCATCCGTTACGGGGGCTACACCCATATCCGCAAACGTCTTATGCATGGCCCCAATAATCATATGCTGGCTGTCCACAAGGGTGCCATCACAATCAAAGATAACGAGCTTCGTAAAGTCTCCCACGCTTAGGCCTCCAACAACACATCTTCAAAGTCTGAGAGTTCAAAACCAAGCATATCAAAGCTAGCAGCCATATGTTCAGAAAGCGGGGCTGTTACTGTAAGGTAACCCCCATCAGGGTGTGGGAAAGTAATAAAACGGCTATGAAGGTGCATCTTGCGTGAAATAGACCCAGTCAAAAAGGACTCTGCACCACCATATTTACCATCGCCAACAATTGGGTGGCCCATTTCCGCACAGTGTAGGCGCAATTGGTGCGTACGGCCTGTGTGTGGCTTTAGCGAAAGCCATGAAGCTTGCATTGCCGCCCTATCAACAACAGCATAATCCGTAACAGAGCGCTTACCGTCGGGTGTAACAACCATGCGCTCGTTACCTTTGATCGGTGCTTTGTCCATATTCAACTGAATACGGCCATCGCCTGGCACTGGGACTCCCATTACAAGGGCAAAATACCTCTTATCGGTTTCTTTGGTCTGGAATGCCGCGGCCAAAGCACCTGCTGCATTGGCGCTACGCCCAAGTAAAAGCACACCAGATGTATCTTTATCAAGTCGGTGTACAAGGCGCGGCCGGTGATTAGACCCAAACCTTAACGCATCAAGCATACCATCAAGATGCCGTGTCTGCCCTGTACCACCCTGCGTTGCCAAACCTGCGGGCTTGTTAATAGCAATAACGTCATCGTCCTGATACAAAACCCAGCTTTGTACTTCCTGGATATCTGCATCACTCATGCGCATTTTAGGCTGCTTGGGTTTTCCCACAGGTGCATCATCAAGTGGCGGCACACGAATAATCTGCCCTGCTTCAACACGTTCTTTGCCCTTTACGCGCTTACCATCAAGACGAACTTCCCCCTTGCGCATAGCTTTCTGCAACTGGACAAAGGCTATATGAGCGAAATGGCGCTTAAACCACCTATCGATACGGATACCGTCATCATCCGTCTGCACTTCAATATTTTGTACACCACTCATAAAATTATCTTACCTAACCACATACCAACAAAAAGACTGGCTACACCTAAAACTAGCGAGCCACCCATATATAAAATTGCACCTTGCCAATCACCACGCTGGATAAGGAGCGCACCCTCAAGCGAAAACGTCGAGAAGGTCGTAAAACTACCTAGCAGCCCAACAGTTAAGAAGCCGCGAAGTTCCTGGGAATTTTCAAACTTTAAGGCAAATGCTGTAATCAGCACGCCCATTAGCAGACTACCGACCATATTCACAGTGAAAGTACCATAAGGAAACCCAAAACCCACGACCCGCGTTACTGCACCAGCCACAAAATGCCGTGCGAGTGCGCCGATGGCGCCGCCTGCTGCTATCGCGATTAACATCTGCATTATGGCCGTCCTTTACTTAACACCAAAAATCCAACCTTCAGTGCGGCGCACCATAGAGGATAGCGCCTCAGGATTCCAGTATTTGCGATCATCCCCAATAGAGCGAAGTGCCGCGGCTGTGATTAGGGCATCACAAGCATGATCTGAATAGTTAGATTGTCCGCCGTAGGGTATAGCAGCATCCAGCTTACTTATAACCGCGCCCAACGTTGTTTCATTATGCTTCGCTATGCTCCTTCAATCTGCTCAACCGCGGCTTCCTTGCAAGCCTTTAAGATAACCTCCGCCATTTCATTGCTATCGACGGCACGGGCTAGAGCCATGCCACCAATACAGATAGCGAGGGTGGAATAAGCAGCAGCTTCGGTATTAGTTTCACGCTGTGTCATTTGACGGCGAAACCGGGTGACGGCATCCCTCAGAGCTTGGGTATAGCTTTGGCGCACAACTGGTCCGGCGCGACTAACTTCCATAGTTAGGCTGGCTAGAGGACAGCCTTCGATGACATCGTTCATATGTATTTTAGAAAGGTAGCTACGCACGAACGCTTTCAGGTTATCTTCCGGCATGCACTTTTCAGAAATGGACCCCTTACGTATTTTGTCGGATGGGCCGAACCATCTGACAACTTCGGCGAACAGTTCTTCTTTGCCGGAAAAATGAGCATAGAACCCACCATGGGTTAGCCCAGCTTCACCCATAATACGGTTCACGCCAACCCCATCGTAACCGTGTAACTTGAACATGCGTTTCGCCGCATCAACAATGCGTTTACGGGTCTTGGGTTTATGGCTTGGTGCATAAGGCATGGTATTTTCTCCAAAGGTACCAAGGTTCATAGAAACCTATAATATGATATTGATCATATTATAGAGAGTACTACATTCCCGTCTAAGAGCAACCACTTACCTTGCAAAACAACATAGGAAAGCCAACATGACCATCACCATTTACGGCCTGCCATTCAGCACCTATACTTGTACTGTTATGATGACCTGTATCGAAAAGGGTGCAGAATTCGCGCTCGACGCAGGAGATATTTCCTCAATCAAACAGTTGAAGAAGTCTCCCCATATCGACCGGCACCCCTTTGGCAAAATGCCTGCAATCGAGGATGGAACCCATGTATTGTACGAGACATCGGCCATCTGTCGATATATCGATGAGAAATTCGATGGGCCAAGCCTATTCCCCAGTACTAATTCCCTCGATGGTACTTACCAGCGTGCCCAAGTTGAACAGTGGATCAGTGCAGCCAGTGCCTATTTCGACAACTGCATTATCCGTCAATTTGTGCTGCAATATGTCTTTCCACGCGGAGAGGACAAGGAACCGGACCGAGCTGTTATTGATAAAACAATTCCAATTATTCGTCGTAACCTAGAGATCTTAAACATCCAATACGGCACACGCGACACACTCGTTGGGGATAGTATAACTTTAGCTGATCTCTTCTTCGCACCAATTCTACACTATCTGTCGATAACAGGAGAAGGACAGGAACTGATGCGCCATGCACCCAATGTCCAACGGGGGCTGGATGTGATGAAAGAGCGGCAAAGCTTTAAACAAGCCTTTCCATCCGCCAGTGACACAGAGACATAAATTCCGACGGTGTGGTAGAGAACAAATAGGGCCTTCTGCCGTAGGCGGTAGCAGGCTGTTATGTAGTATCGTTCTAAATGTCCACTTTGGGGCCATCGTTGCCAAAGTCATATCAAGGGCGTTTGGCCGCATACATAACAAATTGCAACTGCTAGCCCCGCGTGACGTTTTCCTTTTGCGCCAGACCAATCAATACCGACAAAGTGCGTGAAGGCTTTAGTCATTATCGGCTTTTATCCGCGCTGCCTGATGTTCAGCTCGAATACGGTCGAAATAGGCAAGGCGCTTTTGAATGTCGCGCTCAAAGCCTCGCGCTACGGGTTTATAGAATTCCTGTCTTTTCATATCCTCGGGGAAGTAATTCTGCCCAGAAATGCCAGATTCACTATCATGGTCATAGGCATACCCTTTGCCGTATCCCATATCTTTCATCAAATCAGTTGGTGCATTTAAGATGTGCGGTGGCGGCATCAGGCTGCCTGTTTTCTTCGCCGCAGTCTTCGCGGCCTTTTCTGCAAGATAGGCTGCGTTCGATTTCGGGGCTGTTGCCAAATAGACAACCGCTTGCGCAATTTGCCCTTCGCCTTCCGGACTTCCAAGAAACTCATATGCATTTTTTGCGGCAAGCGCCTGATGGATTGCCTCAGGGTCAGCCATACCGATGTCTTCACTCGCGAAACGCACCATACGGCGAATAACATAAAGTGGGTCTTCACCTGCCGTCAGCATGCGTGCCATCCAATAAAGCGCGCCGTCCACGTCAGAGCCTCTAAGCGACTTATGAAAGGCTGAGATCAGGTTATAATGGCCGTCTCGGTCTTTATCGTAAGACGGTGCGCGTTTTTGCAGTAATTTTCCCAAATCCTTCGCACCGAATATCTGGCCATTTGCAAGGTCATAAATGGTCTCAACGCAGTTCAGTAGAAATCGTCCGTCGCCGTCCGCCATTGCCTTCAGGCTCATACGCGCTTCTTCGTCGAGTGGTAAGGCCTGCCCGACATCAGCCTCAGCCCGCACCAAAAGTTCTTCTAATGCTGCATCATCATGTTGGTTTAGAACCAACACCTGCATCCGTGACAATAAAGCCCTATTAATCTCAAAAGAGGGATTTTCAGTGGTCGCACCAATCAGAGTAATCGTACCATCTTCCACATATGGTAGGAAACCATCCTGCTGTGAACGATTAAATCGGTGTATCTCGTCCACAAACAAAAGCGTGCCGCGACCATTCATCCGGCGTATCTTTGCCGCCTCAAAGACTTTTTTAAGATCAGCGACGCCAGAAAAAATCGCAGAGATTTGCTCGAAGGCCAGATCGGCATGACTGGCAAGCAAACGAGCAATTGTAGTTTTGCCCGTACCGGGAGGCCCCCAAAGAACTAGCGAACTTATGCGCCCAGTCGAAACCATACGGCCGAGGGCCCCATCTGCACCAAGAAGGTGCTCTTGCCCAACAACGTCCTCAATTGCTTTGGGCCGCAAGCGATCCGCAAGCGGCCTTCGGGCTCCGCTTACACTATCAGCTGGATCTCCAAACAAATCACTCACTAAGTACTCCTAGCCGATATCGCTGCAACGGAATGAGCGATTAGGCACAATTTGACATTCCCGTACGCGGCCACGGCGACGGAACTGATATACATAACGTTCTGCATTTTCATCAAGCGCTGCCGCAATATCTGAAACATACTCAATGCTGCTACCATTAAGCTGCAATAAGATATCACCCGGCGCGAGGAACTGATAACGCGCGGCAGCTGTACGCGGCTCGATTTTCAAAACAACCACTCCCGTTACCCCTTGGAATGGATGCCGTCCATCCAAAGCCTGCTCATCACGCACTGGGTCTTCCGGTGGCAATGCTAGCGTTACTGAACGTTCCTGAATAAACCCTTCAGAAAGCACAGCGAGTGGCACAGCTGTCCCCTCTTCCATTGTTGCTATACGGAAATTAAGAGCCGGCTCATCGAGCACTTCTTTGCCATCAATCGCCATGATCACATCACCCGGGACCAAACCAGCGAGGGACGCTGGGCCACCTGCATATGTTTCGTCCACAAGTACCCCGCCAGCCCGGTCCAGACCGAGGCCCGCTGCAAGTTCACTTGTGACAGACTGCCCTCGCACACCAAGCCAAGGACGCGTAAGTTGCCCTTCATTTAATGCTGCGCGTAATACCGATTTCACCATATTGGCAGGCACAGCAAAACCAATACCGTTCGACGCACCAGTCCGGCTGTAAATTGCGGTGTTAATACCGAGCAAATCACCGCGCATACCAACAAGTGCCCCGCCTGAGTTGCCGGGGTTCACGGCTGCATCTGTCTGAATAAAGAAACCAAAATCAGAAATGCCCTGCTGAGTTCGTGCTGTGGCAGAGACGATACCGCTTGTTACCGTCTGACCAACACCGAACGGATTACCAATCGCCAAGACGATGTCACCAACAAGGACGTCATCAGAATCAGCTAGATTTAATATTGGCAGCGCTTCCTCGCCAGCAGAGATGCGCAAGATTGCCAGATCAGTGCGCGGGTCAGCAAGAACTACTTCCGCATCAAATTCCCGGCGATCAGCCAGCACAACACGAATTTCGTCGGCACCTTCGATCACATGATTATTGGTAACAATCACACCGTTCGGGCGTACAATCACACCTGAGCCAAGGGAACCTTGCACCCTGTCCTTAGGGCTACCAAAACTGAAGCTATCCCCAAAGAAACGCTTGAAAAGCGGATCATCAAACATTGCAGACCGCCGCGAACGAACAATCTTTGTCGTATAAATATTCACAACAGCTGGTGTTGAATCAGACACAAGCGGCGCATAAGAAAGCTGCACTTGCCCCTGCGATGTAGGCAACACCCTATCTTGCGCACTTAAACCAACGCTCGCAGACAAAACAAGCAACAAACCTGCAACAGTTTTATACAGCTGGAACATCTTCATGGATGCATCACTCCCTTAGATCAAACTTATCGTCCGTTATGGCCGAGGCACGACACCTACGCAAGGCTCTAGATGGTTTACCCCTTCATGAACTCACCCTAAATATAATTATGGGCAACACTATGGCCATATAGTAATGCAAATCAGATTAACAATGGCTTTGTACGCTCATCGCTGATACCCCTACTATCAAAGGTCAAGCCAATCAACGCGACATAGTCCATGACACACTTACATATCTCAAAAGACGAGCTCTCATCCGTCACCATATCTTCTTCTCGAAAAATTCAGAGAGAAATGCCCCGGCCCGCTGAGCTCCGCCAACCAGACTATGAAGAGAAGTTTGATTTCAGCACTCTATTTTTTGACTGTTTCAGGGTTGATGATCACTATATTGAGTTTTTGGGTCCTCCCCTTGCTAATTTTTTCAGCCACTTTGAAAGTGGATCAATCACAGTTTTATCAGACGCCAATGACGAGAAAACACTTCCACTAAGCTCCCTAAAACGACGTCGGGGCTGGTGTCAGGATGAAGTCACCTTGCCAGCTGACAATACCGATAAATCAGTTAAACTTAGCTTAGGGGAGCTTGGTACCTATACCGTTCCAATCGGGGAAAATTTAAAATGCGTGTTTGAGAACAGGCGCGTCCTACTAGGTATGGTAAAATATGATCCCATTAGCTGGATTAAGGAATGGGCTTCTTTTTATGCTGCGTACCACGCAACCGATGCCCTTCTGCTGTATAATAACAATTCGCCGCACTACTCCGGGGCGGAATTACTCAGCACACTTAAAGCCTTAAATCTATTCAAGACAATTGTCATTATAGATTGGGAGTTTCCCTATGGGCCACAGGCTGGCACCAACGGATTATGGGATTCAGTATACTGCAAGACCGGGGCCTTCCAACATGCATTCAAAAGGCTTTTAGCAAACGCCAACAGCGTAATAAACGCTGACATTGATGAACTGATAGTACACGAACAGCATGTTTCCCTACATGAGCTAGTTGAATCTTGTCCCGTCGGGTACATGCAGTTTCAAGGTATTTGGGCTAGCAAACCGCCTATTCCTGGTGAAAAAACTTTGCCAGAGCAGCGACACCATAGGCATTATCGATATCATGGGCAAATAGACAAAAACACCATTCAATGCCCACCTAAATGGGCAGTGGTGCCCAAAACATGCCCAATGGACAGCCAATGGCGTACACATGATATTTCTAACAAAACAAGTGCGCCAGCGTTAACCGAAGAGCTTAGGTATCGCCACTTTCGCGACCTTAATACCGGGTGGAAACTAAGCCGCAACAAACCTCTGCTTGCCTACAATGAAGACAAGCTCCTCATAGCAGCATATCGAAAGATTGGCTGGCTACCGTAAAGAAAGCTCGACAACACTTTCTATTTCCAGCTTTTCGAACACTAAGGGTAGTTGTCACATTCCGGCAAAATGAGACAATAATCCAAAGCGTCCGTGCCCCAATAGGCCTACTACATAAGTGGGAAACAAAAAAGGCGGCACAATGGCCGCCTTTTTCGATATAGTTTTCGAGAAACTTACGCTGCGATTTCGTCGCCGTTAGTTTCATCTGCATCAGCTGTTGGGCCGCTATCTTGGCCTTTAGCGTCTTCGTTACGGTCAACAAGCTCAATCACAGCCATTGGTGCATTATCACCGTGGCGGTAACCAGCTTTAAGAACGCGCGTGTAACCGCCTGTGCGCTCTTTGTAACGGTCAGCAAGCTCAACAAACATCTTCGTCACAAGCTCTTCATTTTGAAGGCGCGAGATCGCAAGACGACGGTTAGCAAGACCACCTTTTTTCGCAAGAGTGATAAACTTCTCTACGATAGGTGCCAAATCTTTAGCTTTTGGCAAAGTTGTCACGATTTGCTCGTGCTTCAACAATGCTTGTGCAAGATTCTGGAACATAGCCTTACGATGGCTAGCAGTCCTATTTAGCTTACGACCAGCTTTTCTATGCCGCATATTCTTTACTCCATGTTGCCTATCCGGCCTTGCGCCCCTCTTTTACACGAGGGGCATAGTACCGGTAGGTGTCCCTTAAAGGGAGGTTTTAAAATTCTTGCTCAAGTTTCTTAGCAAGTTCTTCGATATTTTCTGGTGGCCAAGCAGGCAATTCCATACCAAGGCGCAAGCCCATAGATGAAAGAACCTCTTTGATCTCGTTCAGTGACTTACGACCAAAGTTCGGCGTACGCAGCATTTCAGCTTCTGTTTTCTGAACCAAATCACCGATGTAAACGATGTTATCGTTCTTCAGGCAGTTTGCAGAACGTACAGAAAGCTCAAGCTCATCAACTTTACGCAGGAGCTGACGGTTGAACGCAGGTTCTTCGTCTTCTTCTGGTTTCGCTGCTTCTTCTGGTTCATCAAAGTTCACGAATACATGCAACTGATCCTGAAGAATACGCGCCGCAAAAGCGAGTGCATCTTCCGGTGTTACAGTACCGTCAGTTTCGATTTCCATAGTGAGCTTGTCATAGTCAAGGATTTGACCTTCACGAGTAGCTTCAACCTTGTAGCTTACTTTACGCACAGGGCTATAAAGAGCGTCCACAGGGATAAGGCCAATCGGTGCATCTTCTGGACGGTTGCGTTCCGCAGGAACATAACCTTTACCAGAGGAAACAGACAGTTCCATGTTGAGTGTTGCACCTTCATCAAGGTGACAAATCACAAGATCCTTATCAAGGATATCAACGTCGGCAACTTCGTTGATTGCACTTGCTTTAACTTCGCCTGGGCCAGAAGCCGTCAGGTGAAGACGCTTAGTGCCATCACTTGTTACACGAATAGGAAGCTGCTTAATGTTAAGCACCATGTCAGTTACGTCTTCACGTACACCCGGTACAGAAGAGAACTCATGCAAAACACCTTCAAGGTGAATGCTTGTTACAGCACCGCCCTGAAGTGAAGACAACAGCACACGGCGCAAGCCGTTACCGAGAGTCATGCCATAACCGCGCTCTAGCGGCTCAACAACAATCTTGGCCTTACGAAGCGGGTCTGCACCCGGCTCGATAGTCATGCCATTTGGTTTAATAAGTTCTTGCCAGTTTTTCTGGATCACGTTGTAACCCTCTTAATTAATGACGCTTCTAAAATTTTCAGCGCCAAAGAGTTCGCGCCAATACTCTATACAACTAATAGCCTACAGAGCCACTCGGTTATACGCGACGACGTTTCGGCGCACGGCAACCATTGTGTGGGATTGGCGTAACATCACGGATTGAAGAAATCGTGAAACCAATAGCCTGAAGCGCGCGCAGAGCACTCTCGCGACCAGCGCCAGGGCCTTTCACTTCCACTTCCAATGCTTTCATGCCATGTTCTTGAGCCTTTTTACCTGCGTCCTCAGCCGCAACCTGCGCCGCGTACGGTGTAGATTTACGAGAACCCTTAAAGCCCATCATACCAGCTGATGACCAGGAAATTGCATTCCCTTGAACGTCAGTAATGGTAACCATCGTATTGTTGAATGTCGCATTCACGTGCGCAACACCATTTGTGATGTTTTTGCGTTCGCGGCGTTTAACCACGCGACCTGTATCTTTTGCCATCTCTATCAAGCCCTATTACGGGGGAGCCCTAAACAGCCAAACCCTAAATTACTTCTTCTTACCTGCAATCGCGACTGCTTTACCCTTGCGAGTACGAGCATTCGTCGAAGTACGCTGACCGCGCACAGGTAACTTGTTACGGTGACGAAGACCACGATAAGTCTTGAGGTCCATCAACCGTTTAATATTCATCGCAACTTCACGGCGAAGGTCACCCTCAACTGTGAAACCACCATCAATCATCTCACGGATCTGAATAACTTCAGCATCCGTCAATTCCGCAACCCTACGTTCACGAGGGAAATTAAGCTTATCGCAAATTCCCTTGGCCGAAGTGTGGCCAATACCGTGGATGTAAGTCAAAGCGATTTCTACTCGCTTATTGGTCGGAATGTTAACGCCAGCAATACGCGCCACGACCATTTCTCCTGATCAAACTAATTCACGTCATACGACAATTCGCCACAAGACGCGTTGAAGCCGGGGATTATATGAATAAAGCCCCATTCGTCAACCGTCTTGCAACAGTTTTTTTTATGCGGCCAAAACCGCAGCTATTTGTGCAGCAACTTTATCAATGGCAGCCATGCCATCAACCTGCTGCAAAATTCCTTTTTTCGCATAATATGGCAATACTGGTGCCGTATCTGCGTAGTATGCTTCAAGGCGTTTACCAAACGTTTCCGCATTATCGTCTTTTCGACGGGTAAACTCCTGACTTCCACATTCGTCACATACACCTTCAACTTTAGGCGTCAGGTTCGTATCATGGTAACCGAATCCGCACTTGGCGCATGTATAACGACCACAAACACGATCTACAAGCGCTTCGTCATCTACTTTCATCTCGATAACCGAATTAAGCTCTAAACTTAGGTCGCCGAGCATCTCGTCTAGTGCTTCCGCTTGCGCAACTGTGCGCGGGAAACCGTCGAGAATAAAACCATTTTTGCAATCGTCTTCCTGGATACGGTCCCGGATAATGCCGATAACAATTTCGTCCGTTACAAGCTGACCAGCTTCAATTGCTGCCTTTGCTTGTTTACCAACCTCAGAGCCAGCTGCCATAGCGGCGCGTAGCATATCACCTGTAGAAAGTTGGATCAGGCCGTTCTGTTTTTCAATACGCTGTGCCTGTGTGCCCTTGCCTGCCCCTGGAGGGCCGAAAAGAATGATAATCACCGACGACCTCCCTTAAGGCGCGTTTTCTTCAGTAGGCTTTCATACTGCTGAGCCATCAAGTGAGACTGAATCTGCGTAACAGTGTCCATCGTCACGTTCACAACAATCAACAAGCTTGTGCCGCCGAGATAAAAAGGCACTGCGGCTTGGCTAATTAAGAATTCAGGAATAGCACAAACAAGTGACAAGTATCCTGAACCAATTACCGTGAGGCGTGTCAGAACATAATCCAGATATTCGGCAGTGCGTTTACCTGGGCGAATACCTGGCACAAAGCCACTATTCTTTTTCAAATTATCGGCGGTTTCTTCAGGATTAAACTGAATAGCCGTATAAAAGAAACAGAAGAAAACAATCAGCGCCACATAGAAGGCAATATAGAGAGGCTTACCAGGGCCAAGCACCGCAGTCACAGTAGTAAGCCACTCAGGTCCGCTTGCAGAATATAAATTCGCAATCGTCAAGGGCATCAACAGTAGTGAACTCGCAAAGATTGGCGGAATAACGCCTGCAACGTTAAGCTTCAGCGGCAAATGGGACTTATCATTCTGCATCGCGCCACGAGCTTGCTGTCGTTTGGGGTATTGAATAACCACCCGGCGCTGTGCTCGCTCGCAAAGCACAATAAACCATACGAGGGCCGCTGCACCTATAAGCATCATTAGGAGCACTGTCAGCGAGATAGAGCCTGCTCTGTTAAGCTGAAAAGCCTGAGCGAGCGTACCCGGTAGTTCTGCAACAATACCTGCAAAAATAATGAGGGAAATACCATTACCAATGCCTCGCTGTGTGATTTGCTCACCCAGCCACATCAAGAACATAGTACCACCAACAAGTGTCACAACAGTCGTAATACGGAAGAACCACCCGGGGTCTACAACAACACCAGTTTGACCCTCAAGTCCTGTCGCGACAGCCCAACCTTGAACAATAGTTAGGACAACTGTCCCATAACGGGTCAGCTGATTTATTTTTTTACGCCCCTGATCACCCTCTTTTTTCCACTGCGCAAGCGTGGAATTCATAGTGGTGAGAAGCTGCATAATGATAGAGGCCGAGATATAAGGCATGATTCCAAGCGTAATGATCGACATCCGCTGAAGTGCACCTCCTGTAAAGGTATTCACCATATCCAGGAAACCACCCCCAAAACTAGCAAACGCGCTAGCTAGTGCCCGGGAATCGATTCCAGGCAGTGGGATGTAACTACACAGACGGTACACGATAAGTGCACCTAACGCGAAGAGTATGCGTTGTTTGAGTTCCTTGGCTTTGCCAAAAGAACTCAAACTGATATTCGACGCTAATTGTTCAGCAGCGGATGCCATATACGCTCAAAGCCCCCTAATAAAAATCTCGGCCTACGATCTGTTGTTAGGCAACAGTTACTTTACCGCCAGCTTTTTCTACAGCTTCAACAGCACCTTTAGAGGCCCCTGTCACTGTAATTTCCACTTTTGCAGTCAAGTCACCTTTTGCCAAAAGACGCACACCATCAACCACTTTGCCAACAATACCGGCTTCAACCAGTGTTTCGACAGTGATAGGCTTTTTAGCGTCCAGTTTCTTCGCATCAATCGCTGCTTGCAGACGACCGATGTTAAGAACCTGAAAGTCTTTCTTGTTAAGGCTAGTAAAGCCGCGCTTAGGCAAACGACGGTAGATAGGCATTTGACCGCCCTCAAAACCTTTAATCGCTACGCCTGAACGTGCTTTTTGACCTTTGTGGCCAGAACCGGCGGTCTTACCCTTGCCGGAACCGATACCACGACCAACGCGCATGCGCTCTTTACGGGCGCCGTCGTTGTCACGAAGTTCGTTGAGTTTCATAACATTCTCTCCAAAACGCTCGCTATCAATCTTCAACGCGCACTAAGTGGTGCACTTTGCTGATCATGCCGCGTACGGCTGGAGTATCCTCCAGCTCGCGCGTTCTGTTCAATTTGTTAAGGCCCAAGCCAACCAAAGTTTGGCGTTGGTCTTTGTGACGGCGGATCGGGCTACCGACCTGTGTCACTTTTACAGTTGCTTGTTTCTTTGCAGCCATTGGTCTTTACTCCGCCTGATCTGCAGCTTCAGGAGCCGCTTCAACAGTGTCGTTAGAAGCAGCTACTTTGACATCACCGCGACGTGCAACAATGTCAGCTACTTTCTTACCGCGCTTTGCAGCGATCTGACGAGGAGAAACCTGAAGGGACAACGCATCAAACGTTGCACGAACCATGTTGTATGGGTTCGCTGAACCTTGAGATTTAGTTACCACGTCTTGTACACCAACCGCTTCAAAAACTGCACGCATTGGACCACCAGCAATGATACCTGTACCCGCAGAAGCAGTACGAAGCAGCACTTTACCAGCGCCATGACGGCCCCGGATATCATGGTGCAAAGTACGACCTTCACGTAACGGTACGCGGATCATGCTCTTCTTAGCAGCTTCTGTTGCTTTACGGATAGCTTCAGGCACTTCACGAGCCTTACCTTTACCGAAACCAACACGATCGCGTCCGTCACCGACAACCACAAGGGCTGCGAAACCGAAACGACGACCACCTTTAACAACTTTGGCCACACGGTTAATGTGAACCAACTTTTCTACCAGTTCGCTTTCTTCACGATTGCGATCTTGGCCTTTACGTTCTGGGCGTGCCATTGGACATCCTTTTCCTTATCAAGCCTAGAAATTCAAGCCACTGTCACGCGCCGCATCAGCCAGTGCTTTCACACGACCATGGTAGCGGAAACCACCACGATCAAACACGACTGTTTCAACGCCTGCAGCTTTGGCTCGCTCGGCAATCAATTTACCAACTGATGTAGCAGCTTCTTTATTTGAACCTGCTACTTTTTTCAGATCAGCTTCAAGCGTGGAAGCAGCAGCAAGTGTTGCACCCTTCGCATCGTCAATAATCTGAGCGTAGATATGTTGGTTTGTCCGGTGGACTGAAAGGCGTGGCCGCCCCGCACTATTCTTGCGAATTTGTGTGCGAGTACGCTGGCGACGCTTTTCAAAAAGACTAATGCTAGACATTCAAGCCACCCATTACTTCTTCTTACCTTCCTTGCGGAAGATATATTCGCCTTCGTACTTAATACCTTTACCTTTGTAAGGCTCTGGTTTGCGGTACTCGCGAATTTTGGCTGCTGTTTCACCGACTTGTTGTTTGTCGATACCGGAGATGACGATAGTGGTCTGATCTGGTGTTTCAATTTTCACACCAGAAGGAACCGGGAAATCGACATCATGGCTAAAACCTAACTGCAAATTCAGTGAGGAGCCTTTCATTTGAGCGCGGTAACCAACGCCGTTAATCTCAAGCTTTTTGCTGAAGCCGGTAGTCACGCCTTCGAACAGATTTGAAATCATCGTACGCTGCATTCCCCACATAGAGCGGGCACGCTTTGTATTGTCTGCAGGCTTAACAGCAATTGTATTTTCTTCCTGAGAAACGAGTACCTCAGGAACAAAGCTCATTGCTAGTTCGCCTTTTGGGCCTTTAACCGCCAGGTCCGCTCCGTTTAAGGAAACGGTCACGCCGGACGGAATAGTCACAGCCTTTTTACCGATACGGGACATATACTTCTTCCCTTCCTTAGAATACGGTGCAGAGTACTTCGCCGCCCACATTGCTCTCGCGCGCTTCAGCGTCAGAGAGAACACCTTTCGGTGTGGACACGATAGAAATACCTAGGCCGTTATGAACACGTGGCAGGTCACCAACTGAGCTATACACACGACGACCAGGCTTCGACACACGGTTAAGTGTGCGAATAACAGGCTCGCCTTCTTGGTACTTAAGCTCAATAGAAAGTGAAGCTTTATTACCTTCACCTTCATTCCGTGAATAACCACGGATATAACCTTCACGCTCTAACACATCCAGAATACGCTGACGCGATTTGGATGCAGGTGATGCTACAACAGACTTGCGGGCTTGCAAGCCGTTGCGGATACGGGTCAGCATATCGCCGATCGGATCAGTCATTGACATGATCTTTCCCCTTACCAGCTTGACTTAACAATGCCAGGAACTTTACCTGCAGAGCCGAGCTCACGCAGTGCAATCCGAGACATTCTAAATTTACGATAATAACCGCGCGGGCGACCCGTTACTTCACAGCGATTGCGAAGACGTGTCTCTGCACCGTTACGTGGCAGAGCAGCGAGTTGCAGCGAAGCCAACCAACGTTCGTCCTCTGAGATGCTCTTGTCATAGACCTGAGCTTTCAGAGCGGCACGCTTAGTGGCATATTTAGCTACAAGCTTCTCGCGCCGTGCGTTTTTATTAATGGCGCTTTTCTTAGCCATATCAAAACCCTCCTAGCGAGCCGTTATTGCTGAAACGGCATATTGAAACCAGCGAGAAGCTCTCTTGCTTCGTCGTCGGTCGCAGCCGTCGTACAAATGATGATATCCATCCCACGAACCTGATCAATTTGATCATAGTCGATTTCTGGGAAGATGATTTGTTCTTTTACACCCATTGCATAGTTGCCGCGTCCGTCGAAAGACTTGGCGTTAACGCCGCGAAAGTCACGGATACGTGGCATTGCAATTGTGATCAAGCGATCGAGAAACTCGTACATACGCTCGCCGCGCAGCGTAACTTTGGCCAATTGGCATGCCGTCACGCAGCTTAAAGCCAGCGATAGATTTGCGAGCTTTTGTAATGACAGGCTTCTGGCCAGTAATTGCTTCAAGTTCAGAAGCGGCCTTAGCAACCTTTTTTTTGTCATTTACAGCTTCACCGACGCCCATATTCAGAACAATTTTGTCCAGCTTAGGCACCTGCATAGGGTTTTTATAGCCGAACTTCTCAAGAAGAGAAGCGCGCACTTTTTCTTCGTACTGTGTGCGAAGACGTGGCTGAGTAGTATTAGCCATCGATCACCTCCCCGGACTTTTTAGCAAAACGAACTTTTTTGCCATCGTCGAGTGTCTTGAAACCAACACGGGATGGAGCACCGTCTTTAGGATCCTCAATCATGAGGTTCGACAGCTGAATCGGAACTTCTTTAGTTACGATTCCACCCGCACTTGTCTGCGTAGGACGAGTATGACGTTTCACAAGACTAACGCCCTGTACAACAGCCTTACCTTCAGTCGGCAGAACAGATGTGATTTCGCCGCGCTTGCCTTTATCTTTACCGGCAATCACAACGACCTTGTCACCTTTTTTAAGCTTCGCGGCCATTATAACACCTCCGGTGCAAGCGAGATGATCTTCATGTGCTTCTTCGCACGAAGTTCACGAACCACAGGGCCAAAGATACGAGTACCGATTGGCTCATGGTTTTTATTTACAAGAACAGCTGCATTATTATCGAAACGAATAGTAGAACCATCGTTACGACGAACTTCTTTAGCTGTGCGAACGATAACGGCGCGATGCACGTCACCCTTCTTGACACGACCCCGAGGGATCGCCTCTTTGACTGAGACAACAATAATGTCGCCTACTCCTGCAGTCTTACGTTTAGATCCGCCAAGGACCTTAATGCACTGTACCCTCTTGGCCCCGGAGTTATCGGCCACGTCGAGGTTAGTTTGCATCTGAATCATGGGTTACACCCTTTACTTAATTAACAGACACCAGAACGATGAGGCTTACGCCTCACCGCTGATAACCTGCCAGGTCTTCAGTTTCGAGAGGGGGCGGCATTCTTCAATCCGAACGATTTCCCCAACTTGAATTTCATTGCTCTCATCGTGAGCGTGGTACTTCTTAGAGCGTTTAATTATTTTGTCAACCAAAGGATGACGAACACGACGCTCTACTTTTACAACAATGGTTTTATCGCCCTTGTTGCTTACAACCGTACCTTGCAATATACGCTTTGGCATGGGTAACTCCTTACGCCTCAGCCTGCTCGCCGAGTATCGTTAATATACGCGCTACGTCACGGCGAATATCACGAACACGAGCAGTGTTTTCCAATTGGCCAGCTGCCCCTTGAAAGCGCAGGTTGAACTGCTCTTTCTTAAGGTTTGCAAGCTCTTCGCGAAGCTCGTCTTTCGACTTAGCACGAAGATCTGATGCTTTTGTCATTTCTTCTCTCCGCTTCTAGTGTACGCGCTCAACGATACGAGTACGAACTGAAAGCTTTGCAGCTGCCCGTTCGAACGCACCGCGCGCTACTTCGTCTGATACACCATCGATTTCAAACATGATGCGACCAGGCTTTACCTTAGCCACCCATCTGTCGACGGAGCCTTTACCTTTACCCATCCGAACTTCGGTAGGCTTAGCCGTTACAGGTACATCCGGGAAAATCCGAATCCACACTTTACCAGAACGCTTCATATGACGCGTTAAGGCACGACGAGCCGCCTCGATTTGGCGAGCAGTAATACGGCCAGGTTCTACGGTCTTAAGACCGAACTGACCAAAAGTTAGTGACGTTCCACCCTTGGCATTGCCATGGATCCGGCCTTTGTGGGCCTTACGGAACTTTGTACGCTTCGGTTGCAACATTGTATGCCGCTCCTATCACTAGCGCCCCAGCCTAACGGCGGGACGGACCGCCCTGGCTTTGAACTTCGTTTGCACGACGCTCATGAGCCATTGGATCATGTTCCATGATCTCGCCTTTAAAGACCCAGACTTTCATACCGCAAATACCGTAAGCGGTAAGAGCTTCTGAAACACCATAGTCAATATCAGCACGAAGAGTGTGAAGTGGCACACGGCCTTCACGGTACCATTCCGTACGCGCGATCTCAGCACCACCCAAACGGCCAGCACAGTTGATACGAATACCGCCAGCACCAAGCCGGATAGCACTTTGAACTGCACGCTTCATCGCACGGCGGAACGCAACACGGCGCTCCAACTGCTGTGCGATACCGTCAGCGATCAATTTAGCATCAATCTCTGGCTTACGTACCTCAACGATATTGAGGCTTACTTCTGAAGCAGTAAAGTTAGCAACTTTACGGCGAAGCTTCTCAATATCAGCGCCTTTTTTACCAATGATCACACCCGGACGAGCGGAATAGATCGTTACACGACATTTTTTCGCAGGGCGTTCAATAACAACCTTTGAAATGCCAGCCTGCGCGAGTTCTTTAAGAACAAATTCACGGATCTTCAGGTCTTCGTGCAGCAATTTGCCGTACTCTTCACCCTCAGCATACCAGCGCGAATCCCAAGTGCGGTTAACACCAAGGCGCAGACCAACGGGACTTACTTTCTGACCCATTATACAGTCTCCTCAACTTCACGCACAACAATGCGCAGACGGCTGAATGGCTTAAGAATCTTGCCTGTACGACCGCGGGCACGTGCACGGAACCGTTTCATGGTCAGTGCTTTACCAACGGTTGCTTCAGCAACAACCAAGCTATCCACATCCAAATTGTGGTTATTTTCTGCATTCGCGATTGCGGATTGCAGAACTTTCTTTACTTCAATCGCGCTACGGCGGCGGTTAAAGCTCAAAGAGTTAAGAGCTTTCTCCACTTGCATACCACGAATAGTAGCTGCCACGAGATTAAGTTTCTGTGGCGAGCCGCGAAGCATAGTAGCAGTAGCTACAGCTTCGTTATCAGCCAAACGGCGTTTTGCAGATTGCTTACCCACAGTTACTTCCTCTTCGCTTTCTTATCCGCAGCGTGACCGTAATAGGTCCGCGTTGGTGCGAATTCACCAAGTTTATGGCCAACCATATCGTCGGTTGCATAAACAGGGATGAATTTATGCCCGTTGTAGACATTAAACGTTAGGCCAACGAAGGTCGGCAGAATTGTAGACCGGCGAGACCAGGTCTGAATTACTGCTGCTGTTTTTCCGCTTTCCAGAGCCGTTTCCACCTTTTTCATAAGATGCATGTCAACGAATGGGCCTTTCCATACTGAACGTGCCATAATGGAAACTCCTTAACGTTTCTTACGCTCGTGGCGTGACCGGATGATAAGTTTGTCAGTCTCTTTATTTGACCGAGTTTTCTTACCTTTAGTTGGTTTACCCCAAGGAGTCACCGGATGGCGACCACCTGACGTACGACCTTCACCACCACCATGTGGGTGATCGACCGGGTTCATGGCAACACCACGAACTGACGGACGACGGCCAAGCCAACGATTCCGACCCGCTTTAGCGAGCTTTTGGTTTTGGTTATCTGGGTTCGAAACGGCGCCCACTGTTGCCACGCATTCAACGCGAACAAGGCGGACTTCGCCAGAACTCAAGCGGAGCTGAGCATAGCCGCGGTCACGTCCGATAAGCTGAGCATAAGCACCAGCTGAACGAGCGATCTGACCACCTTTACCGGCTTTCATCTCAACATTGTGGATGATAGTACCGATTGGCATGCTAGCTAGTGGCATCACGTTACCCGGTTTCACATCAACCTTGTTACCAGCGATCACTTGATCTCCAGCAGCAAGACGCTGTGGTGCCAGGATATACGAAAGCTCACCATCTTCGTATTTTACAAGCGCAATAAAGGCTGTGCGGTTTGGATCGTACTCAAGACGCTCCACAGTCGCAACCATATCCCATTTAGTACGCTTAAAGTCGATTTTCCGGTAAGTACGCTTATGACCACCACCACGACGACGTGATGTGATACGGCCAGTACTATTGCGACCACCAGATTTGGTTAGACCTTCTGTCAGCGCTTTAACAGGCTTGCCTTTATGAAGACCTTCACGGTCAACAAGAACAAGTCCACGCTGAGCAGGAGTAACCGGTTTATATTGCTTTAATGCCATCGGTTACACCCCTGTCGTCACGTCAATACTGTGACCATCAACCAAGGTAACCATCGCTTTTTTATATTCAGCGCGTTTCCCGATAACACCGCGGAAACGTTTTACCTTGCCTTCTTGGCGTAGTGTATTGACCTTCTTAACTTTCACATCGAACAGAGCTTCTACAGCAGCTTTAATAGCAGGCTTAGTAGCATCGATCGCAACTTTGAAAGTTACTTGGTTGTGTTCAGAGCCGAGTGTTGCTTTTTCAGTGATCACTGGGCTCTTGATGACATCATAATGCTTTATAGCTGTCATTTGAGCCTCTCCTCGAGCTTCGCAACACCAGCCTTAGTCAGAACAAGCGTGTCACGACGGAGAATGTCATAAACGTTTGCACCTTGGCTAGGAAGCACATCAATGTTCGGGATGTTTTGAACAGCACGTTTGAAGTTAACGTTAACTTCAGCACCATCAACAAACAGAGCATTTGCTAGACCGAGTTTCTCGAGTTTAGCTGTAAGCTCTTTTGTTTTACCGTCCTTAAGTTCCGCAACATCGATAACGATGAGTTTTCCAGCTGCTTGCTTAGAAGAAAGCGCAGTTTTCAAACCAAGTTTGCGAACCTTTTTAGGAAGGTCAAAACCATGATCCCGTGGGATCGGACCGAAAGCACGGCCACCACCAACAAAGATATTTGAACGACGAGAGCCGTGACGGGCAGTACCGCCACCTTTTTGCTTACCATGACGCGCGCCAGTGCGATTGATATCACTACGGAACTTAACCGCATGTGTACCAGCACGACGAGCAGCAAGCTGCCAGTTTACAACACGGTGCAGGATGTCTGCACGTGCAGAGAGACCAAAGATAGCTTCATCAAGATCGATGTCACCAGCTTTTTTGGCATCAAGAGTAAGGACATTGGTCTTCATGACACTTATTCCTTAGTTTCTTCAGCAGCATCAGCTGCTGGAGCGTCGGCTGCAGGGGCTTCAGCAGCAGGAGCTACTTCTTCAGCTTTAGCAGGCATACGGAATGCTGCCGGCATCGGCAAACCTTCCGGTGAAGCTTTTTTCACTGCGTCAGAAATGAGAACCCAACCTTCTTTCGAACCTGGGAGACCACCTTTAACGAGGATAAGACCTTCATCAACGCGAGTTTCAACGATTTCAAGGCTTTGAACAGTTGTCTTATGGTCGCCCATATGACCAGCCATCTTCTTACCTTTAAATACACGACCTGGATCTTGACACTGACCCGTAGAACCGTGTGAACGGTGAGAGATAGATACACCGTGCGAAGCACGAAGACCGCCAAAGTTATGACGCTTCATCGCACCAGCAAAACCTTTACCCTTTGAAGTACCAGTAACGTCTACACGTTGGCCAGCAACAAAGTGATCAGCAGTGAGTTCAGCACCAACCTCAACAAGATTCTCCGCTGGAACACGGAATTCAGCCATTTTTGCTTTTGGCTCTACTTCCGCTTTAGCGAAGTGACCGCGCTGAGCTTTGGACACATTCTTAACCTTACGAGTACCAGCACCTAGTTGCAGAGCTGTGTAGCCGTCTTTTTCGTCAGTACGCTGAGCAACAACTTGACAATTATCAAGCTGAAGAACAGTTACTGGTACATGGTGACCGGCGTCATTAAATACGCGAGTCATTCCGAGCTTTTTTGCAATCAAACCTGTACGCATGGGTCTTATCCTTGCAGTTTGATTTCAACATCAACACCGGCAGCAAGATCGAGCTTCATCAGCGCGTCTACTGTCTGTGGTGTTGGGTCGATAATGTCGAGCAAGCGTTTGTGAGTACGCATTTCGAAT
>CAXBKT010000044.1:0-22465 GCA_963976155.1 uncultured Kordiimonadaceae bacterium
CTGTTAGCTCGTCTGTTACAGATAGATGCTCAAGGAAACTAATACGGTCATCTTGCTCCGCCATGCGCTGTTCGGCTGCCGCGGCATAACTCAGTACCTCGGTGATCAACTGCCAGCCTGAGCTGTCGAACTTCATCTCAGCGTTGGCGGCTGTTTTCATTAGTTTACCTGCGAGCGTACTCACATATGGGTTGAGCTCTGCTCTTTTTGACAGTTTTCCTGTTGGCTGTTCAGTCATGCCAGTCTCCTACAACGATATATTGGAGTTAACTAAGCAAAAGATGTGCCAGAGCGTACTTGTTTTAGTGCTTTGAAATATATGGATTTATGGTTTCTTTGGCGAAAGTTTGCGAGAGGATTTTTCTGCCGCTCGGAAATTTCGGCCCTTACTGATTGTTGATTTGCCAAACTTGCCTTTTAGTGCATCCATCGCACGTTCAGCATCTGCTCTCTTAGCACGCTTAGGTTCTAAAAGATCGAGTTGATCTGCTTCCGTAAGAGGACGGAATTGGCTCACACCTATTCCGATTAACCGGTAAGGGGTCCCGTCTGCGATGGGCCCTAAAAGAGCCTTGCCAATTTCAAATATGTTTTCTGCAAGTTGTGTTGGGCTGTCTATAGTCCTAGAGCGGGTGATAATACGGTGCATGCTTGTTTTAAGCTTGAGAGTGATTGTGGAACCTGCAAGTTTTTTTCGTTTTAAGTCTGCAGAGACAGTCTCACAAAGGCCCCACAGAAGGCTTTCAAGAGAATTATAGTCAGCGAGATCTTTTGCTAATGTTCGTTCCGACGACATGCTTTTGGCACCACCGCTTGGTGTCACAGATCGTTTATCAATACCTCTTGATAAGCGATACAACCGCTGGCCTGTTTCGCCGTATCTTCGCATAAGGGACGCTTCGTCCATATCTTGCAATTGGCTAATTTGACTGAGGCCGTCTTTCGCTAGGTTTTGAGCAGACTTTTTCCCAATTCCATAAATGCGGGAGATAGGTAGGGTGGCGAGCAATGTTTTTGCATCGTGGCTCCCAATAACAGTAAATCCCCTCGGCTTGTCCATGTCAGAACCGAGTTTGGCCAGGAATTTATTCGGGGCCAGCCCGACAGAAACTGTAATACCCACTTCATCTTCAATTTGCTTTGCTAGCTTTGCGAGGAGTACAGCAGGCGGGGCTTTATGAAGTTTTTCCGTGCCGCTCAGGTCAAGAAAGGCTTCATCAATGGATAGGGGCTCAATCAGAGGGGTGAGGGCACGCATGAGTTCTCTGATTTGCAGACCAACTTCTTGATATAATGCCATGTTACCTCTTACTATAACGGCATCCGGGCACAATTTTTTCGCCCTATACATGGGCATTGCTGAGCGAACACCGCTCATTCTTGCGATATAACAAGCTGTTGATACTACGCCTCTCTGTTCTCCTCCGATAATAACGGGTTTAGAGGCGAGTTCTGGATTTTCACGTTTCTCCACGGACGCGAAGAAGGCATCACAGTCGATATGAGCGATACAAAGCTCTAGAAGCTCAGAGTGGGTAATGATTTTTGGTTTGGTGCATTTGGGGCAGTGGCCTTTGCCTTCAAAGCTATGAAAGCAGCTTCTGCACAATGAATACTGTGTGGGTGTGATGTCTTTGTTTAAGGCCATAGCCAAGCAGCTCCTCGGACGCCGCTAGAGTCGCCATGTTGTGCTTGGACAAACTTTGTTCTGCATGTGTTTGCCATAATGTAGGGGCTTATCAGGTTTGGTAGTTCGCCATAGATTCGGCTGATATTGGAAAGACCACCGCCAAACACGATGCATTCGGGATCGACGATATTGATTACTTGGCCGAGAGCCATTGCCAAGCGATTCAGGAACCGGTTGATGGTTGCGCTACTTTCGGGGTCGGTATGGTTCGCAATTACAGCCGCAGAATAGTTTCGGCCAGTTTCGGCGAGATGGTCGGCGGCAACAGCTGGGCCTGATATCCAGCTCTCAACGCAGTTCTTTCGCCCGCAGTAGCAATGCTTGGTAGCTGTATTTTTGACCACTAGTGGATTATGTCCCCATTCACCGGTTAAAGCATTGGGTCCATTTAATAAGGTTTTGTTTATTACAAAACCACCACCTACACCGGTGCCCAAAATCACGCCAAAAACACTATTATAGTCGGCTGCTGCACCGTCGGTTGCCTCAGAAAGAGTAAAACAATCCGCGTCATTGGCAATTTTTATGGGTTGTTCTAAAGTAGCCTCTAAGTCGGCAATAAGATTTTTACCGTTTAAACAGGTAGAATTAGAATTTTGAATTAAGTCGCTAACGGGTGAAAGTGAACCGGGCGTGCCAATGCCAATTCCCCGAGATTTACCATGTTTGTTTTGTATCTCGGTCACGAGGTCTTGGATGGACTGTAGTAGGGCCCTATAATCCTGTGCAGGAGTTTCTCGGCGTATACGAACGAGTTCTGAACCATCATCAGCAAGCGCTAATGCTTCAATTTTGGTGCCGCCGAGGTCAAGGCCAATACGCATTTTATGATCTCGCTGTTTCTAGGAGGGCAGTTTTTATCTCACACCAGCTGTCAAAACGTTGGTGTGCATCGGGCGCTTTGGGCATGAAATCCCTAAGGCGCTTATCAGCAATAAAGTGAATTCTCTGCGTTCCGGGGCTATGGTTTGCGACGGACGTATGATGCGGTGGTAAATCGTCGATAAATACTGAATGTTGTGCGTTGGTTTGCTCAACGATTCTTTTGACAAAAGGGCCTTTGGCACCTTTATTGGCAATGACTGGAAAAGCCATTCCTAGGTCACATAAGCTTTGTTGTCGACGTATTCGACAACGTTCTGGCACATTGCTAAGAATCAGGATTTGAAAATGATTTGATAGTTCAGACAAAGCTTGTACGGCACCGTTAACTGGTGGAATGTCATCTACACATTCATCAAAAAATGTCGAAATCAGTTTTTTTACACTTTCTTGAGAAGAGGCTGTATTTGTTTTTGTCTCATAAATATTGCCGTGCAACTGGAAACTTTCTAATCTCAATTCATAACCTTTGGTGGGGAAGTAAGTCTCTAAACGTTTAACAAACTGTAGCAAAACTTCGTCAGCATCGACGATTAAAATAGGGTGGTTGATTGCTAAGCTTGCTATAATTTGGTCAGGAGTCTTTAACTTACCATTCATGACCCACTCCGCCCCCAAGTGCCCGCCAAGCAACAATAATATGCTCAGGGTTCTCGTTTGAATGTTCGCTGTAAGCTAGTAAGTCCGGCTCGTGAGATAGTAGAAATTCTAAAATGCTGGCCATAAAATCAGTTTCTTCGATGCGTTTGCGCATGTCATCTGCGTCCATACCGCTAAGCGCGAGAAAGCGGTCCCGAAGGTCATCTTCGGAGAGGATGAAAGCTAAGGCACTGAGGGCTAAAGACTTGGCATTTTCTACGTACATGAAGATTTACCTATTAACGTTAACACTTTATACTATTTATTCAGAGTATGATCGTTTTGAAAATGTTGTTTTAGTGGCTGAATTTAAGAAAAAAGTAAAAAATATAAATTAAAGCCCTAGATGGTCTTGTTTTTTAAGCATTTTCACGCCTATTATTTGTTGGGGATGATGCTGGGTAATTATAGTTAAGGCTATCTATATACAAGGGCCGGGAACCATATGAGTAAAAAGATTCTGATTGTCGAAGATAACGAATTGAACATGAAGTTGTTTTGCGACCTTCTTGAAGCTCACGAGTATGAAACTATTCAGACTCGCGATGGTATGGCAGCGCTTGATTTAGCGCGGGACCACTCACCGGATCTCATCCTCATGGATATTCAACTCCCTGAAGTGTCAGGTCTTGAGGTTACAAAGTGGCTTAAAGAAGATGAAGACCTTCGGAAAATTCCAGTTGTCGCTGTCACTGCGTTTGCGATGAAGGGTGACGAGGAGAAAATTCGTGAAGGTGGATGCGAAGCTTATATTGCAAAACCAATCTCAGTTGGCCATTTCCTCGAAACGGTTAAACAGTTCGCAGGGTAATCGGTCATGACAGCTAGAGTGCTGGTGGTTGATGATGTTCCGCCCAATGTAAAGTTATTGGAAGCGAAGCTGATGAGTGAGTACTTTGATGTACTTACTGCATATAACGGCCCCGAAGCGCTGGACGTTATTAGCCGCGAGCATCCCGATATCATTCTCCTTGATGTAATGATGCCTGGCATGGATGGTTTTGAGGTTTGCCGGCGTATTAAAGCAGATCCAGTTACCGCGCATATTCCTGTTGTTATGGTAACCGCGCTTGATCAGCCTTCTGACCGAGTGGCAGGCCTTGAGGCGGGGGCGGATGACTTCTTAACAAAACCAGTTCAGGATCTTGCGCTATTTGCACGTGTGCGCTCACTTGTACGCCTTAAGGTGATGATGGATGAGCTTCGAAACCGCGAAGCGACAGGGGCAAACCTTGGTTGGGAAAATGAAGAAGAAATTGCTGTAGAGACCGATATCCCGACGGACGGCTCTATTCTTATTGTGGATGAGCAAGAACGTGTAATGGAGCGTATTGCTCGTGCCCTTGAAGGGGTTGGGGACCTTACTTTTATCGCTGGCGGGGATGATGCGGCTGAGCGTGCGCGTGAGAAGAACTTTGACCTTATCATTGTGTCTCTGACTATGCGTAATACAGATGGTCTTCGCGTTTGCTCTAAATTACGAAGTTTTGAACAGACACGTCATGTGCCCATTCTTGTGATGGTCGATGATGGTAATACAAAGTTACTGGTTCGCGCTCTTGAGATGGGCGTGAATGACTATGTTGTGCGCCCTGTTGACCGGATGGAGTTTTTAGCAAGAGTTAAAACCCAGCTAAAACGTAAGCGTTATGCTGACAAGCTTTGGGAGAACTTCCACCTATCGATGCAACTCGCGACGACAGATGCTGTCACGGGACTATACAATCGACATTATCTGACTAGCCATATGGAAACGCGATTAGAAGCCGCTCAGCGTAGTGGTAAGCCGCTATCTGTTATGATGATGGATATTGACCACTTTAAGTTGGTTAATGACACTTACGGCCACGCTGCAGGTGATTTGGTGCTCAAGGAGTTTGCAAACCGGATTGGAAAAAATATCCGAGGTGTTGATCTGGCCGCGCGTTACGGTGGAGAAGAGTTTGTCGTTATGATGCCTGAGACCCCTACAGACTGGGCATATATGATTGCAGATAGGCTTCGACAGGAAGTATCTGATAACTTGTTTGATGTTGGTGTGAAGTCTGGCCCTATATCTATTACTGTCTCTATTGGTGTTTCAACGAGCAGGGAGGGTATGTCGCCTTCGGTTTTGCTGGAAGATGCCGACAAGGCGCTCTATGAGGCCAAAGAGGCTGGCCGTAATAAAGTGATCATCGCAGATAGCGAATAGATTTCTTTAAAGAGAATAAAGTAGCTGCAAGCTACACTTGGCTTTCAGAGCTAAAGTTTTGGGTTCTTACTCTTTTGGTTTTTCATAGTTTTGGTTGGGTTTTGGGGTGTTCTGCTCTCAGCTTCATTTGCGCTTGAGGTAGTTGCCGAAGAATTCAGCATTTTTGTCGATTGGGCTGCAGGGCACTTAGGGCGATTCGAATTTGGGGCACTCAGACTGGCGTACCGAATATGGGCGGCATCGAAGTCATAGTGCTTATTAGGCAATAAAAAAACGCCGCACCAAATGTGATGCGACGCTTTTTAAAAATCATGCAGAAACCAAGATTACTTAATCTTAGCTTCCTTAAACTCTACGTGCTTCCGAACAACCGGGTCGTACTTACGCTTGACCATTTTCTCAGTCAATGTACGCGGGTTCTTTTTGGTTACGTAGTAGTAGCCGGTATCCGCTGTGCTAACCAGCTTGATTTTGATGCTGGACGGCTTTGCCATCGTGTCAACTCCAAGAAAATAGTTTACCCGGCCGCACGGTGCGACCTGTGTGAGGGCGCAAAATACTCGCGGGCGCACAGAAGTCAAGGGTTGTTTGAAAAAAGTCGTAATTTTTCTTAGATACTTAAAAACTATTTCAAAAAGCTAACACACAAGTAACTATTTTTATGGCAAAAGGGGCATAGTATTTGTGTAGATAGGGTCAGTCATGACAGATAATGATTTTTTAGAAGAATTACGAACGGATGCAATTGATTCAGCCGAAGACAGGTTGCATAATTTGAATGAAGCTGTCGAAGCCTTTTCGGCAGGATCGATTAACAGTAAATCCGCACTTTCCGCTATTCGCCTTGAGGCGCATTCGCTTAAGGCTGTGGCAGCTAGTTTCGATATGAAAGCGCTGCTTGTTCTTGTGCACCGTTTTGAAGACTATTTCTTTAATGTTACCGAGCTTACGGAACGTAATTGTAAAGACGTTCGATTCTATAATGATCGCATGGCCGAGTGTTTAGAGGCTTTTGTGCACAGCCGTGAAGTGGATGTGGCTCAAATGATGCGTCAACTACCTAACAAAGGTGGCTTCGACGTAGGCGACGTTATGGTGGCAGAAATCGAGGTTATGCTTGTTATGGCGCCGGGTACAGCCACCAAAATCGTCACACGGGAATTGTTGGAGTGTGGCTACCGGATGGTCAATGTTGCCTCAACGATGGACGCTATACAGCTTATTCCGTCTATGAAGCCCGATGCTGTGATTGTTTCTAGGATTATGCCGGAATTAACCGGCGTGGACCTTGTGTGCGCTTTGAAATCAATGCCCACGACCAAAGATATCCCTGTTGCGCTACTGGCAACCGAGGGGGGCAGTTTTGCCAATTTACCTGAGGGTGTCCCAGTGCTGCGTAAAGGCAAAAATTTTGCTGACGATGTGGCGGACGTATTTATGGAGCTTGGAATTTTATAAATCCCAAGCCCATGATTTAGCTCTTTTTGGCGGGACGGCTTCGGCTGTGCCGCCTTTTATTTTGTTTCTGGCGGTGGGTGCTCGCACGTTTTGTGCGCTTGTTTGGCGCACCTTCGTTGATGAGCTCTAGTTTTAAGCCACCAGTATGTCGATTTGCTTCTGTCAGACGGACATCAACTTTGTCACCAAGTGTAAAGGTTTGTCCGTAGCGCTCGCCGACCAATTGGTGGCGTTCAGTATCAAGCGTATAATAGTCGTTACCTATTTCAGAAATTGGTACGAGACCATCACCGCCGGAAGGCTCTAGGGAAATAAAGAGACCAAAGCGTGTTACCGCAGAAATACGCCCGATAAAATCCCCGCCAACATGATCAGCTAGATAAGACGCCATATATCGATCAGTCGAATCACGTTCTGCAGCCATAGCGCGGCGCTCAGTGCCTGATATTTGCTCGCCAATATCTGACATGTCTGCAACTTCAGAATCAGTAAGTCCATCTTTTCCAAAACCAAGTGCTCGAACAAGACCACGGTGCACCAATAAATCTGAATAGCGGCGAATAGGGGATGTGAAGTGCGCATAGCGACTGAGCGCGAGCCCAAAGTGCCCGAGATTGTCAGGGCTGTAATATGCTTGGGTTTGGCTGCGAAGCACTACTTGGTTGACCATGTGTTCGTGTGTAGTTTCTTTAACTTTGCCCAGAATGCCGTTGAAAAGAGCAGGGCGCATGACAGTGCCCTTTGCAAGACGAAGGTCAAGCGTAGCCAGAAAGTCTCGTAGGCTATCCAGTTTGTCCATAGGCGGCTCTTCGTGGACACGGTACATCGCTGGAACTTTGTGTTTTTCAAGTTCCTCAGCCGCACATACGTTTGCGGAAACCATAAATTCTTCTACGAGACGGTGCGTGTCAAGCCGTTCACGCAGGGCGATGCCTTTTACGTGGCCGGTTTCATCAAGCTCAATTTTGCGCTCAGGCATATCCAGTTCAAGCGGATCCCGTTTGGTTCGCGCAATCATCATAGCTTTATAGGTATTATGCAGCGGCCTCAGGACTGTATCCAAGATAGGCGCAGTCAATTCATCTGTATTGCCATCAAATGCCCGTTGTGCCTGTTGGTAGTTAACGTTGGCATGGCTATTCATCAGGCCGCGTTCGAATTTATGTCTGATTTTATTGCCATTTTTATCAAACCACATGTGAACAGCCATGCAAGCACGGTCTTCACCTGGTTTTAAGCTGCATAGGCCCGCAGAAAGCGCTTCTGGTAGCATTGGCACTACGCGGTCAGGGAAATAGCAGCTGTTGCCGCGTTTCACGGCTTCTGTGTCAAGCGGACTTCCTGGCTGTACATAGTGTGCGACATCCGCAATAGCGACTAGCGCGTGCCAGCCATCTTTGTTTTTCGGGTCAGTGTCAGGTTCTGCCCAAATAGCGTCATCATGATCACGGGCGTCTGCAGGGTCGATTGTTATTAGTGGAATAGCGCGTAGGTCGGTACGCTTACCAAGTGTAACTGGTTGGGCTTTATCTGCCGCTTCTTCCACCTGCGCGGGAAACTCGTAAGGAATGTCATGCGTGTGAATAGCAATCATGCTGATTGACCGTGCAGATGATACATCGCCGAGGCGCTCACGGATGCGGGCGCGCTTTGGGCCTTCCTTACGGCGCATTGATCGTACCGGTTCAGCCGTGACTAATTCACCATGTTTGGTACCACGAACATCATCCTTGTCTACCCAGTATTCATCTCGATTTTTCTTATCTACAGGTAAGATGCGACCGCCTTCACTTGTGCCCTGAAAAATACCAAGGAGGGCAGTTGGGGCTGCTTTTAGAAATTTGATTACCTCAGCGCGGTAAATTGGTGGGTCATCTTTAATCGGTATTAGGCGGGCAAGGGCTCTGTCATTTTTGCCCATGGCAGGGCCTTTGCCGCGTTTCTTTTCAGAAATGTAAATAGTTGGGGGAGTATTATCACCTTCCCAATTTACAGGTCGGGCGAGTGGCTCACCGTGTTTGTCGGTACCTAAAAATTCAATCACTTGAACACTTTGCAGGCGATTGGCCGGGCGAAAAGAACGTCTTTCGTCGGTTGCGAGAAAGCCTTCTTCCTTCAATTCGCGCAGTAGTTTTTTTAATAGGACTTTATCGGGCCCAGTAATGTGAAAAGCGCGAGCAATGTCGCGCTTTGTCGCCGTACCTTTGAAATCCTTGATAAATTCAAGGATTTCTTTTTTGCTCGGGAAGTGGTCCTGGCTTTTAGTCGGTGCCAAATGCAGTCCTTAGTTTTGGGTCCTGATTAGGACGCTTTTTTCTTGGTTGTTTTCTTTGCCGCAGGCTTTTTAGCTGGGGCTTTCTTAGCGGCTGCTTTCTTAGCCGGCTTCTTTTTTGAGGCTTTGGCTGCAATCCACTCTAGTGCTTGCTCAAGTGTTACAGCTTCTGGCTCTGTGCCTTTGGGAAGCGTAGCATTGGTGCGCTTATGGTTCACATAGGGGCCGTAGCGACCATCAAGAACACGAATAGCATCACCGTCGTCAGGGTGTTCACCGAGTTCTTTAAGAACAGTTTTCGCGCCACCTTTTTTCGCCGCTTGATCAGCAATAATAGCAACAGCGCGGTTTAGGCCTACAGTAAAGACTTCATCACTAGACGATAGTTTTCCGTAAACACCGTCATGTGCCACGTAGGGGCCATAGCGGCCAATCGCGCTTGTGATCGGTTTTCCTGTTTCAGGGTGGTCGCCGACGGTGCGCGGCAATGAAAGCAGCGCAAGTGCTTTTTCAAGGTCAACCAGACCAACATCAATGTCTTTTGGTATACTGGCTCGTTTTGGCTTTTCACCTTTAGGGGCTTCGCCAACCTGAATATAAGGACCGAAACGGCCTACTTTTACGGTAATTTCATCACCGGTTTCAGGGTCATTGCCTAGGGTTGTTGGGCCATCATCGCCGTTTTCGCCGTCTTGCTCGCCTTTATTACCAAACTTGCGAGTGTAACCGCATTCTGGATAGTTGGAGCAACCAACAAATGCACCGTAACGACTTGTTTTGAGGCCAAGGCGACCATCATCGCATGATGGACATTTGCGTGCTTCGTCATCATTTTCGAATAGCATTGGGCCGAGGTAGTCATCAAGGGCATCGATAACTTCCGCGTTGCGTACACCAAGAATTTCTTCCGTTTTTGGCTTAAAGGCTGACCAGAAGTTGTGTAGTACTTTTTTCCAGTCTTCTTCACCGGCAGAAACATGATCAAGCTGTTCTTCTAGGTCGGCAGTGAAATCATATTCGACATAGCGGTGGAAGAATTTCTCTAGGAACGCCGTTACCAAACGCCCTTTATCGTCAGGTATAAAGCGGTTGCGGTCCATGTGAACATAAGTCCGGTCACGCAGAACAGTTAGAACAGATGCATAAGTTGATGGGCGGCCAATGCCAAGCTCTTCCATCTTCTTAACCAAACTTGCCTCAGTATAACGAGGAGGTGCATCTGTGAAGTGCTGCTTAGGTGTTACTTGCTCCAAGGATACTTGCTCACCTTCAGTTAGTATTGGGAGTAGTTCTTCTTTTTCGCCTTTATCATCGTCTTTACCTTCCTGATAAACAGAAAGGAAACCGTCAAACTGAATAACAGTCCCTGTTGCACGTAGTTCAGCAGAGCTGTCGTTATTCATGATTGTGACGGTTGTACGTTCGAGCTGAGCGCTTTCCATTTGGCTGGCAATTGTTCTGCGCCAAATAAGCTCGTAGAGTTTTTTCTCGTCAGCATCGAGTGTTGACGCAACATCAGCAGGGCGGCGCATAGGGTCCGTTGGGCGGACCGCTTCGTGCGCTTCCTGTGCGTTCTTTGCTTTAGTCTTATAAACGCGGGGCGTCTCTGGTAAATACTTTTTACCGTACCGGTCTTCGACCATTTGCCGTGTGGCGTTTATAGCTTCTTGCGCCATGGTTACACCGTCGGTACGCATGTAGGTAATCAGACCAGTGACTTCACCGTTAATAGGTTTACCTTCATAGAGGCTTTGGGCAACGCGCATTGTTTTGTTAGCAGGGAAACCGAGCTTACGAGCTGCTTCCTGCTGCAAAGTTGATGTTGTAAATGGCGGTTGCGGGTGTCTGCGTGCTGGTTTGCGCTCAACGGAACTAACAGTTAGCGGTGTACGCTCAACGTGTGCAGCGGCATCTTTTGCGCTTACTTCATTTGCAAGGGCATATTTGTCCAGCTTTTCGCCCTTCAGAGCAAATAGGCGGCTTGAAACATTTTTACCTGCTGTATTTTTCAGAGCGGCCTCAACTGACCAGTATTCGCGAGCAACAAAGCGTTCAATTTCAGATTCGCGTTCACAGACAAGGCGAAGGGCAACTGATTGTACCCGGCCTGCCGAACGGGCACCCGGTAGTTTGCGCCACAACACTGGCGACAGTGTAAAGCCAACAAGATAATCAAGTGCACGGCGGGCGAGGTACGCGTTTACCATCTGGCTATCAAGCTCACGTGGTTCAGCCATTGCTTTAAGAATGGCCGACTTGGTGATCTCGTTAAAGACGACGCGTTTAACCTCTACATCCTTGAGGGCGCGTTTTTTCGCAAGCACTTCAAGAACATGCCAACTGATTGCCTCCCCTTCACGGTCGGGGTCAGTCGCGAGATAGAGGCGTTCGGCACCTTTTACCGCTTTTGCAATTTCTGTAAGACGTTTATTTGAATCACTATCAACTACCCAGTCCATCGCAAAATCTTCGTCGGGTTTAACCGATCCATCTTTTGCGGGAAGGTCCCGTACATGGCCAAAGCTGGCAAGAACAATATAGTCTTTGCCAAGGTATTTATTGATTGTTTTTGCCTTTGAAGGCGATTCCACAATAACGACGTTCATACGTCCGAAAGTCCTTACTTGGTGCTTCAACTACGTGTCAAAAGCACTGAATTTGAGCGCTATCCCTGCCTTCACCTAGTTCGAAGACGGCTGAATTGCAATGAGATTATTCATTTTTCCTTGAAATTCGACTGAAACGGTTGCCGCTGTGCCGCGTTATTTCGCCTGCTAATTCAAGGCTTGTGAATTCGCATATAATTTTTTCGGTGGGGGCCCCACTTAGCCGAACAATTTCATCGATATGGGTTGGGTCAGGGCTGAGAAAGGAAAGTAAACCGCCTGTGGTGATTGGTTTTATTGTTTTGTGTTCTTTGGCGGTGGATGGCAGTGGGCTGTTTTTATTGTTTCCAGTAAATACAGGTGTTCTTAGTAAAGGCATTGAAGCAAGTTCATTGAGGATGTCGGTTGCCGACTGGGTTAAAATTGCGCCGTCTTTAATCAGTTGGTTTGTACCTTGTGCTCTTGGGTCAAGCGGTGAACCGGGAATGGCAAAAACGTCACGACCTTGGTCTGCTGCAAAACGCGCAGTTATAAGTGACCCAGATTTCTTTGCTGCTTCTACAACGAGTAGGCCCTCACTAAGGCCAGAAATAATCCTGTTCCTTCGAGGGAAGTGTCGGGCTTGTGGTTGTGTTCCAAAGGGCATTTCACTTATCAGAAGGCCCTTTTCAGAGATTTCAGCATATAAATTCTTGTTTTCTTGCGGATAAACAATATCAAGCCCGCCAGCGATGCAAGCAATGGTGCCACCTGTTAGGGATGCTCGGTGGGCTTCGGTATCAATACCCCGCGCTAGACCTGATATGACTGTAACTTGGTTGGCTGATAGTTCAGTACATATACGGCGCGTTAGCTTTAGGCCAGCAGCGCTAGCATTACGTGCACCAACGACACCGATGGTTTGCTGGTTGATAAATGAGAGGTCGCCTTTTACTGCGATTATAGGAGGCGCATCTGGAATGGCAGCGAGCCGCTGAGGGTAGGATGCTTCACCCAAAAAAAGGAATTTCCCTCCGAAGCGGTCAAGCGCTTCGATTTCAAGCAATAACGCGGCTTTATCAGCGATGGGCATGCTTGGTCTCTCGAACGCCAGATATTCAAGTGAATTGATAGCTGTTTGATGACGAACCAACAGCTGTGAATATGTTGCGGGGCCGATTTTAGGCGTACGAATAAGCTGCAGGCGCGCAAGCTTTTCATTGTCAGTTAACTGTGTTGTCTGAGTATCCCCCATAAGAGTAGATTGGCGTGGTCTGATGGGGGTGTCAATTATTTGGTGGTAGAGATACTATTTTGGCGTATCTTTTTTACCAATGCGGGGTTCGGTTCCTGCGGTAATCCGGGCAATGTTTTCTCTATGCCGGATAAAAATAACCAGGGTCATGAACGCGACAGCCATCCAGTAGTTTGTTTCTGGGTAAAAATAAGCACTGATTGCTGGCGCTGCCAGAGCAGCACAAAGTGCGGACAGGGAGGAAATACGAAAAAGCGCGGCAGTTCCAACCCACACACCAATTGAGGCCGCCCCCATGATAGACGAAATAGCAAGTAATGTGCCGAAGAAAGTAGCAACGCCTTTGCCGCCATTAAACTTCAAATATATGGGAAAGCAGTGCCCGATGAAGGCAGCTGCGCCTGCATAAACGGCTAGATCCATACCTGCAAAGTGGCGTGTTACCAGAACCGCAATGGCTCCTTTACCTGCATCGAGAAGGAGGGTTGCAAGCGCCAAATCTTTGCGACCCGTACGTAAGACATTGGTTGCGCCAATATTGCCCGAGCCAATTTCACGGATGTCTCCGAGACCGGCTACCCGTGTGAAAACAAGCCCAAAAGGAACCGAACCGAGTAGATAACTGAGCCCGAGTACGAGGATTAGATCAATTGACATTCTATCTATACTTCCCGCGTGAAGAGTGTTTTTCCGCCTACAATGGTGCGCCAAACTTGCCCTTGAACAGGCAGTGTGTCAAATGGCGTATTTTTTGCGCTTGAAAGCAATTTTTCAGCGTCAATTACCCAAGGCTTTTCAGGGTCAAAGATGGCTAGGTCTGCGTATCTACCAACTTCAAGGCGGCCTGTGTCAAGCCCGAGCATTGCAGCAGGGGCTTCGGTGAGGCTGCGAAGGAGGGTCATTAGATCAACTTTGCCTGAATGCACGGTTGATAAAGACAGCGCCAAGAGTGTTTCCAGGCCAACAACCCCAGGAGCTGCTTGGCCAAAAGGCAGGCGCTTTACATCAGCACTGCGAGGGTCATGGTCGCTTACCAGTGTATCGATGGTGCCATCAGCAAGGGCCTCAATGAGGGCTAGACGGTCTTCTTCGGACCGAAGAGGGGGGCTAACTCTGGCAAAGGTTCGGTAACCTTCTACGGCATTCTCGTTCAGGTGCAAATAATGGGGGGCAGTTGAGCATGTAACGCGTGTACCGCGCTTTTTCGCAGCCCGTATCGCTTCAACACCATCTCGTGAGGATAAGAGTGAAAAATGGATGCGCGCACCTGTTAATTGCGCGAGGCGTACATCCCGTTCAATTTGTATTACTTCGGCTGCTGCAGGTATCGCGGCTAAACCAAGACGAGAAGCGACCTCTCCTTCGTGGGCTATACCATTGCCCGCTAAGCTTTTATCTTCAGGGAACTGAACAATAAGGGCGTTGAAATAGCCTGCATACTCGAGAAGCCTGCGCATGATTTGGCTGTCAGAAACTGGCTTGCGGCAGTCAGTAAAGGCAACCGCACCGGATTGTTGCATCTGGCCTAATTCTGCAAGCTGTTCGCCTTTAAGGCCGTGGGTAGCTGCGCCCATTGGATAAACACTAAAGGCAGTGCTATCTTTTGATCGCCCTCGAATTCGCTCAACGACAGGATCGCTGTCGATAATTGTTGTCTGGTCGGGTTGCAGGATGACGGTAGTGACACCGCCTGCAAGGGCCGCGTCAACGTCAACGGCATGTACGCGCATGTCGATAAGACCGGGGCATAGCACGCGGCCTTTACAGTCAACGATCTCTGCGCCTTCAGGGGCGGTTACGTCTGCACCAAAGGCAGTGATACGTTCATCTTCTGTTAGAAGCGTGCCGACGGTGTCCAAATTAGTGGCAGGGTCCATCAGGCGGGCATTGCAGAAAGCGGTTATCATGCTTTTTTCTCCCGCAGGTGGCGCGTTAATACATCGAGGCAGGCCATACGAACGGCAACACCCATTTCAACTTGTTCGCGAATGGCTGAACGGTCAAGGTCATCGGCTATATCAGAGGCGATTTCTACGCCGCGGTTCATAGGGCCGGGATGCATAACAAGCACATCATCTTTAGCGTAAGCGAGTTTTTCAGATGTTAAACCCCAGAAGCGGTAATATTCTCTAAGGGAGGGTAGAAAAGCCCCTTGCATGCGTTCTTGCTGTAAGCGCAACATCATTACGACGTCAGCGCCGTCCAAGCCTTCATCCATGCGGTGGTATACTTCAACACCTAAACGTTCAATGTCTTTGGGTAGAAGTGTTGGCGGCGCGACAAGACGAACACGCGCACCCATAGCGCTGAGTAGATATATATTGGATCGGGCAACGCGGCTATGGGCAATGTCACCGGAGATAACAATTGTTTGACCGTGTATTTGTCCCTTGCGGCGCCGTATTGTAAGGGCATCTAAAAGAGCTTGAGTAGGATGCTCCGATCGCCCGTCTCCTGCGTTAAGAACAGCACAATCCATTTTTTCAGCGAGTAGTTGAATCGCACCACTATCTGCATGTCTTACGACAATTGCATCGGGGTGCATCGCGTTCAGGGTGTCGGCTGTATCAAGAAGGGTTTCGCCCTTTTTGATGGACGAAGAACCGGTAGACATAGAAATAGTGTCCATGCCCAACCGTTTACCTGCGATTTCGAAGCTCATTAATGTTCGTGTTGAGTTTTCGAAGAACAGATTGATTTGCGTAAGGCCTGCACAAATAGACGTAGTTTTGTGTGCCTGTCTGTTTTGTTCAACATACTTCTCCGCAGTATCAAGCAGGTGTTTTATGGACGTTGGGTCCATGTTCCATATGCCAAGAAGGTGTTTGTGCGGAAAAAGGGAACCCGAAGGCGGAGATACGTCCGCGCGCGGGTAGGGTGCCGATTCGGTCAAATGCGTGCTCATTAAAGTGGCCTTATAAGTGCAAACTATTCGGTCTGCAAGTCCTATTCAAATTGCCTAATATTATTGTTTGTATGGCTTATGTGGTGAGGGAAGAAAAGCCCCATTCCCATTATATAGCAATTAGAGGGCGTGTAGTGCACCTTGCAAAATGTAGGCAGCAGCTAACTTATCCACGACTTGTTTGCGGCGAGCACGGCTGCTGTCAGCTTCAATGAGTGTGCGTTCAACAGCTGCGGTGGAAAGGCGTTCATCCCAAAGGAGCTGAGGTAAGTCTATCTTTTCGGCAAGGTTGCGGGCAAAGGCCATAACCGACTGGCAGCGAGGGCCCTCGCTGCCATCCATATTGATGGGCCAACCAATAACGAAACCGCCAACGTTTTCTTTCTCGACGATTTCAATAATGCGAGCGACATCATTTTTAAACTTGGTGCGGTGTAAGGTCTCAACTGGGGTAGCGACGATATGCATTGTGTCAGATAAGGCTAGGCCAATAGTTTTGGTACCGGGGTCCATGCCTAAAAGGCGTTGGCCTGTTTTTAATTCTGATTTAAGCTCAGACACTGATACAATTTTGTTCAAAGCCTTATTTCCCGTTTTGTGTGCTAATCCAGCTTTGTGCTCTCACTACGGCATTTTCTCGTAAATTCATATAGAACATTGGAATGTCGTAAGGGTGATAGTTTTCACCTGCCATTTTATATTGCTGCCAAGCATCGCCGGGTAGGTCGGTAATATATAGTATGCCGTCAGTACCGCACTGTGTGCCTGTGAATTTTTTCAAAGGGGCACCAAGAGGCGCATTTGCATCATTGGCCCGTTCGATTGCACCCATGTGGGCAGAGCGTGTGCCGTTACTTCCTATTTGCCAATCAAGTGGATTGGTGCAGAGCATCTGCGAACCAGCGCGTGGTTGGCCACTTAGCCCAATCGTCTGTTCCATATAAGTTTTTAGGTTTGCAGGACTGCCACCTAGACCAAATGTTTGCCAAGATACCACACAGCCTGTGTCTTTTGGGGTTTTACAAGCATCAATATCAGGCAAGGCACCTAGGTCTTCTTCCAGACTAACAGGCCATCCAATTAAGTATGCAGCTACCATACGGTTCGCAAGGTCGGTACCGCTGATTCTATGTTGCAGCAGGTATAATAGATGGAGTGACCCCTGGCTGTGGCCGGCAAGAATAAAGGGGCGACCATTATTTCGCTCAGCGATAAAGTTATCAAAGGCCATCAATATATCTGTGTAAGCAAGACCAAGTGCTTTAACGCCGCTGCCTGTTTCATCGAAAAAGGCACCTACGGTAGCTTGTCTGTATCGTGGTGCATAAATAAGCCCCGCAGCATTGAAAGCACTTGCCTGCGCTTTAATAGCACGGAGATCGACTGACGCGTTAGCGATTGATGCATCATGCGGGGCATTCCAGTGAGTTTTTTTTAAGTATGTCGTAGGGTGTGCAAAGAACACATCAACCTCAGGAACCATAGTAATATCAACAATGCCTTCAGGGCGGGCTGATGCTTCGGATGGTTCCTCTGGTAATGCGGCCCATGAGGCAGGGGCGCTATAATCTCGCACCGGATCAGGCGTGTCTTCTTCGAATGTATGGTTGGGGGTGAAGGCAAGGCGAAGGGCTCGATTCGTGTCAGTGCTGAGCCATATGCCACCAATTATTACCAGTACAATTGCTACTGCCACGACGAGCAAAAATATTGCAGCCGGTTTCATTTTTTGTTTTACCATGTCTTCCCCCTCATCTGTTCTGCTCGTTATGGCCACAAGGCCATGATATGGTCATCAACTACACGGCCATCTTCATATTTTACAGCGCTGCGGCGTGTCCCTTCTAACTGAAACCCTGTTGTTTCATACAGAGTTATTGCGGACCGATTGTCGCTGTGAACATGAAGTTCAATTCTTTCCAAGGTAGGGTGTTTTTTCACCCAAGCAATGAAATGATTAAGTAGAGCTTTGCCAATGCCCATACGTTGGAAACCCTCTTTGACAGAAAGGGCAAAGCAAGTGCTGTGAATTACTCGCTTGCGCCGGTCTGTCCAATTTTCAAGCATGCCGATGATTTGTTCTTCCGAAACGGCCAAGATGCAAGTTTCTACAGGTGAGGTTAGTTTCTTGGATATCCAGTGCCGTTGACGCCATGCTCCCTGCTTAAATTCTGTGGGCCGTGTAATTAAATGCAGAGAGGAGCTGTAAGTTTCTCTGATGTAGTAATTGAGGGCCCGGCTATCAGTGGGCCTTGCTTCTCTGATGAGAAATCCCTCAGGCCGATGGTCACGGATGTTTGAACTCTTAATCATGGTGTGCGCTTTTACTATCCTTCGTGTTTTGCTAGTATGAAAGATGGCATGATGTTGCTTTTATGCAAACAGTTATAGTAGCTGTAGGGGGCGTATTACTGAGTAGTGTAGGAGAAAAGCGATTTCATCGTTTGATAAGGCGGTTGACCGGATAGGTGCCAAGCAGGGCTATGGTGCTGGACAATATCAACTGGTTCAGGCTGGTGATGGTGCTGAGTTTGGTGCAGATTTTGAGGCAATAGTCTCATATTTTGGCAGAAAAAAAGGGGATGCCAAGTATAATAAAAAATCTGATGTGTCACCTATTGATTTAAAGCCTTACTTGCCGTGGATATCTCTATTTGAAGCCGTATATGATGGGCAGGGCCGGTTTGTTGATGCTGTTGTAACCTTGCAGGGGTCCGACGCTTGTGGCGCCTATAGTGATTGTACTGGCCAAACTATTTCAAAGGCGCATCCACCGCTGGTGCGTGATAGAGTGTTGTCTTCCATGCAGCGTGCTTTGCTCGTGAAAGGGCCTGTGATTGGCTTTAGTGAAGAACGCGGTATGACACCGCCACATGTGCGAGTGAATATTATTTATATTCCGCTTGCTAAGGATGGTGTCAGTGTTAGTCACTTTTTTGGTTACATGCGGCTGGATAAGCTGGTTTTTACTCCGCCAGAGAACATACCTGATGTAGTTTGAGCGCGCCATTATTAGGCTAATTTTCCTTTGTTAAGCCCATGTGGCTTATCTGGATTTCGCGCTTTTGCATCAAAAACTGCTGTAATAGATGTATTGACGCTTGCTCCCTTGGGTTTCTGGCGTTAAGTTCCGCGCTAATTTCTTAGCTTTTCCTGACGATTCATAGGGAATTTTCATGTCAGATATTGATAAGGCCACAGTTGCCAAAATCGCGCGCCTGTCGCGTATAAAAATTGAAGAAGATAAACTCGAGCCACTCGCTGGTGAGCTGAACCAGATTTTAGGCTGGGTTGAGCAACTCGATGAAGTGAATACCGATAATGTTGAGCCCATGGCCAGTGTTGTTGAGGCAAAGCTTCGTTGGCGTAAAGACGAAATAACCGACGGTGATAAGCAGCAAAGTGTGCTGAAAAACGCACCTCGCGGTGAGTACGGCTTTTTTGCTGTGCCTAAAGTAATTGAGTAGGCCGAGCTGATGACTGATTTAACAAAGTTGAAAATCGCCGAAGCCCGCAAATTGCTGGACAATGGTGACCTTACATCGCGTGAATTAACTGAGGCACATATTGAAGCTGTCGAATCTTTCACGGATTTGAACGCTTATGTTGCAACAACTTTTGATCAAGCGCTTGTGATGGCAGATGCTGCTGATACTCGCATTAAAGCAGGCGAATCTAATGGCATGACGGGCATACCCGTTGGTATCAAAGATCTGTTTGCAACCAAAGGCGTTCACACCCAAGCTTGTTCCCATATTCTTGACGGCTTTAAGCCTGAGTATGAAAGTACGGTCACACAGAACCTGTGGGATGACGGGGCTGTTATGCTCGGTAAACTCAATATGGATGAGTTTGCTATGGGTTCATCTAACGAAACAAGTTATTACGGCCCAGTAAAAAACCCTTGGCGTGCAACAGGTAGCAATAGTGATTTTGTGCCAGGTGGTTCATCGGGTGGGTCGGTGTCTTCTGTTGCTGGTTTTGCAGCCATGGGCGCGACGGCCTCTGATACGGGTGGTTCTATTCGCCAGCCAGCATCGTTTACTGGTACGTTTGGTATTAAGCCAACATACGGGCGCTGTAGCCGTTATGGTATGGTTGCGTTTGCAAGTTCACTTGATCAGGCTGGTACGATCACACGTGACGTGCGTGACGGCGCTATCATGCTGGAAAGCATCTCCGGCTTCGATGCAAAAGACAGTACAAGCGTTGAAATGGCGGTTCCAAATTTTGAGGCAGCCCTTACAGGCGATATCCGTGGCATGAAAATTGGTATTCCAAAAGAATATCATCTTGATGGTATGCCCGCGGAAATCGAAGCGCTTTGGGAAAAAGGTAAAAACCTACTTAAAGACGCTGGCGCTGAAATCGTTGATATCAGTTTGCCGCATACAAAATACGCACTGCCTACTTATTATATTGTGGCACCTGCGGAAGCCTCTTCAAATCTCTCTCGTTATGACGGTGTGCGTTATGGTCTGCGGGTTACGCCTGATGAAGGCGGTTTGCCTGCAATGTATGAGGCAACACGCGCTGCTGGCTTTGGTGACGAAGTGAAGCGCCGCATAATGATAGGCACGTACGTACTGTCGGCAGGGTACTATGACGCATATTACCTTAAAGCACAGCGGGTTCGTCAGCTCATAGCCAATGATTTCAAAAAGGTTTTCGCTGAAGTGGATGCTATCCTGACGCCAACTGCGCCGTCTGCGGCGTTCGCGTTTGGTGAAAAGGCAGACGACCCGCTCGCGATGTATTTGAATGATGTGTTTACGGTTCCTGCATCACTTGCTGGTTTGCCGGGCTCTAGCGTTCCTGCAGGTCTGGACAGCAATGGATTGCCGCTTGGTTTGCAAATTCTTGGTAAGCCGTGGGATGAAGAAACTGTATTTAAAGTTTCAGGTGTGCTTGAGGAAGCCGTTGGCTTCACAGCAGAACCTGCGATTTGGTGGAGATAAGCGCTATGTCATCATATAGAATTCAAGGCGCAACAGGCGATTGGGAAGTTGTAATTGGCCTAGAGATCCACGCACAGGTAACGTCTAATGCGAAACTTTTCTCGGGTGCTTCAACTGAATTTGGTGCGGAACCAAACGCACAGGTAAGCCTTGTTGATGCGGCGATGCCGGGTATGCTCCCGACAATCAATGAAGAGTGTGTCCGCCAAGCTGTGCGCACAGGCCTTGCGATTGGCGCCCAAATTAATAAGTATTCGGTCTTTGACCGCAAAAACTATTTTTATGCCGATTTGCCGCAAGGGTACCAAATTTCGCAGTTTAAATTGCCAATTGTCGGACACGGTGTCGTGCACCTAGATTTGGATGGAGGTCGCACCAAAGATGTTGGTGTTGAGCGTATCCACCTTGAGCAAGATGCAGGTAAATCTATGCATGACCAGCATCCACAATACACGTATGTGGATCTGAACCGTACGGGTGTCGCTTTGATGGAGATTGTATCGGACCCTGATATGCGTAGCCCTGAAGAAGCTGCTGCCTATGTAACCAAAATCCGTAGTATTGTGCGGTATATTGGTTCTTGCGACGGCAACATGGAGCAAGGAAGCATGCGCGCTGATGTGAACGTTTCTGTTCGCAAAGAAGGTGACCCTCTTGGTACGCGGACAGAGCTTAAAAACCTCAATTCCATTCGCTTTGTACGACAAGCAATTGAAATTGAGGCGCAGCGCCAGGTGGATATCATTGAAGATGGTGGTACTATTGATCAGGAAACACGGCTGTTTGACCCAGTTAAAGGGGAAACACGGTCTATGCGTTCTAAAGAAGACGCGATGGACTACCGTTATTTCCCTGACCCAGATTTACTACCGCTTGAGTTTGATGATGCCTTCATTGAAGCCGCTCGTGCGACGCTTCCTGAGTTGCCTGACGCTAAAAAAGCCCGCTTTATGGATGAGCTTGGCCTGAATGCATATAATGCAGGCGTTCTGGTTGCGGAGCAGGAGCAATCAGCTTTCTTTGAAAGCCTTCTAGATGCACTCTCTAAGTCTACAGGTAAGGATGCTAAGGCAACTGCCGTTAAAGCTTCCAACTGGGTGACAGGTGATTTATTTGGTGCTTTGAATAAAGCAAACAAAACAATTGCAGAAAGCCCCGTAACAGCAGAGCAGGGCGCTGAACTACTCGCACTTATTGAAGACGGAACAATCTCAGGCCGTATCGCCAAAGATGTATTTGAAGTTATGTTTGAAACGGGCAAAGGCGCTGGCGTCATTGTTGAAGAAAAAGGCCTTAAACAGGTTTCTGATACTGGCGAGATCGAGAAGATCATTGATGAGGTGATTGCGGCTAACCAAGGGCAACTTGAGCAGTATCGTTCAGGTAAAACAAAGCTGATTGGCTTCTTTGTTGGTCAGGTAATGAAACAAACCGGGGGTAAAGCAAACCCGGGAGTTGTGAACCAGCTGTTGAAACCAAAACTCGATGGTTAAATATTAAATCACTGTGTTTAAAGTAAAAAGCCCGCCTTTTGGTGGGCTTTTTCTTGCCCTATTTTTGCCATGTGGGAATGTGATTTTAGGGATGAAGGAGAAACGTGATGGTTTCGAATAAGTTGACAGTATAT
>CAXBKT010000045.1:0-21171 GCA_963976155.1 uncultured Kordiimonadaceae bacterium
CCCCGCCATTTTTTCCTGGTTCGTCATGACACCCGCCACAGCAGGTGTGTGGTTTGTATTGCTTTGTGGTGCGTCTGCAGTTGTAGCAGCAATGCTTGAACGTATGTTGTTCATATCGATTCAAACCGCACTTCCCATTGAGGGGAAACCATACGATGAATGGCAACAACAGCACTTTACCTCTGCGCAGATAAGTGCACGAAAATTCACGTATCTTGCTATGGCATGTTTAGGGATTCTGGGGTTGGTCACGACCTATTTGTCTGCAACATCGTATCCAATGGAAACTGTCATTCCACTCTATATATGGGGCTGTGCCAGTTTATGCTTTCTGGCATATGAAGCCCACTATTTAGTCCTTGCTTGGCACTTACCAAGTGGGACGGAGACAAAAGATGACCGATAAACAAGTAGCCTTCCACAACAGGCTTAAGATGCTACGGGTTGAGCGCAACCTATCACGCAATGAACTTGCTAAACTTGCAGACATCCATCCACAAACCATCGGCTACATCGAACGCCAGCAGTTCAACCCAACCATTGACCTAGCCTTGAAATTATCAAAGGTCCTCGGTGTTGGATTGGACGCAATTTTTTCCGCAGAACCTTTCACATTGATCGACGAAAGGTCCTTAAGGAGCACATAAACTCCAGCAAAGGTTGCAAACCATGGCATTTCACCTACAATCGTATTGACAGATATTATGCGCAGGTATTGATCGGAAACATCGATGAGCTTTCCTCCAACACTGAAACAATTACGTTATTTGGTGGCCCTACATAAAAGCAATCACTTTGGTAAAGCTGCAGAAGCAAGCCATGTAACGCAGTCTACGTTATCAGCAGGCCTGCAAGAGTTAGAAAACCTGCTTGGCGCACAGCTCGTAGAGCGCACAAAACGCAGTGTTATGTTCACGGCGCTCGGGGAAGAGGTTGTCGACCGGGCCATAAGCATTCTCAATGACGTGGATGATTTAACTGACATGGCTGCCGCCGCCAGAGATCCGCTCAAAGGCATTGTCAGGCTCGGAATAATTCCTACGATCGCGCCTTACCTGCTGCCGCGTATTATGCCGGCTATCCAACGCGAACTTCCATCGCTAGAATTGCACCTCCGCGAAGATAAGTCTGCTGATCTTTGTGACTTACTACGTGCTGGTGAGCTGGATGTAGTTCTATACGCTCTACCCTTTGCCTGCGGCGATGCCGAAGAAATGCCATTATTCTATGATGGATTTGTTGCTGCTTTTCCAAAAGGCGGTGCGCCAAGCGACAAGATTACAACTGCAGACCTTGACGACGCACATTTGCTTTTACTGGAGGAAGGCCACTGCCTCAGAGATCATGCGCTTGATGCTTGCCAACTTGTTGGCAACAAAGCACGCCGTGAGCTTTCAGGCACAAGTCTTGCGACCATTTTGCAGATGGTGGCTGCGGGACATGGCTCAACCCTTCTGCCCCAAATGGCAGTAGATGCAGGCCTAACCCAAGGTGTGCATGTGGACGTATTACCGTTCAGTGATATTAACCCTACACGCACCATCGGGCTAATTTGGCGAAAGACGAACCCTCGCGTTCAAACTTTTAGGGCGCTGGGTAAAACTATAAAATCTGCAATGATATAATTGTATTTACTGATCGACCCATTGAAACAGCGAGACACACAATGAAAAAAATCTTAGCTCCTCTGATCACCTTAATGATCATCTGCTTTAATTTTCCAGCAATAGCCCAGGAAACCCCTGCTGCTAGCTTACCTGCTCCTAGTTTGGAAGAAACCGAGAAAGCAGCCATCGCGGCTCAAGCCGCTGCTTTTTCTGCTGCTTATGTTGCCGGCGACATTGAAGGCATTATGGCTGTCTACACCCAAGATGCCCGCATTGTACCAATCAATGGCCGCATCCTTTCTGGCTCTGCCGCTATTCGGCAACTTTGGGCTGGTGCAATCGCGAGCCCTTCAAAGGCAATATCCCATACAACAGAGCCAGACGAGCTTGTGATCAACGGTAACATAGCTACGGACGTTGGCTATTATTACGGTGAATCCCGTGTTAGTGGTGGCAAACGGACATCTTTCGGCGGCGCTTATCTTATCGTCTGGAAAAAAGTTGGCGGTGTATGGCGCAAGCACCAAGATATGTGGAACACGGTCCGCGGACTTCAAAAATAGTGAGCGCTTCTTACGGCACATGTTTCTATAGCATCGGGGATAAACCCGGCACACTGAGCGCTATATGGCGCTCAGCAGATATGCCTGAGGGTGCAATAGGCACAGGTCGTGCTGTTGGCGGCCCAACTGATGGGAGCCTCGCCGGAAATTATCAGATCAGCTATTTTACTTCTGACGGATCACTTGATGCAGAGTTTGATCTACACATAAAACAATCCGGTCCAACCTACGCCATCACTTGGACAATTGGCGATAATGTGGTGTGTGAAGGTACAGGCATTGATGTCGCTGGAGGCATTGTTCTTGCCTATATGGCGCCATAACAACTCACAGCTAAAAACCGCCAGCCTTAATCGCTGACGGTTTTATCTTCCTTAGAACTAATCCGCTACTCTTATCAATGCAGACTTCACTCTTGCAGCATAGTCTGGGTCAGCAGCACTAAACTGCACAAGCATACGCTCCTGCACACTTGCAGTTGCTGCCGACAAACCACCTGCAATGTTACTAGCCAGTTGATCCTTCTGATTATCCGACATAAGTCGGTACAGTTCTCCTGCCTGTGAAAAATTATCCTCATCCTCACTTTCATGAAAGCCAACCCAGGCGTTTTCTTCAATCGGCATTGGTGGTTCCACTACAGATGCTTGTGGCACTGGCGCACCCGCATCAGCACGGTCATTCGGATAGAAATTAACACTGCTATCCTGATTGGCTGCTCGGCCTGTAACAGGGCATACCGCAACACCTGCCATAGCACCATCCCGTTGGTAATGGTTAACTGGACACCTCGGTGCATTGACTGGCAGCTGCTGATAATTGGCCCCTACCCGGTAACGCTGCGCATCTGGGTATGCAAGCAAACGCGCCTGTAACATCTTGTCAGGTGATGCACCCACACCGGGTACTAAATTGCTTGGGCTGAAGGCCGCCTGCTCAGTTTCTGCAAAATAGTTATCAACATTGCGGTTCAGTTCCAGTTTACCAATCTCAACCAACGGAAAGTCGGAGTGAGGCCAGACTTTTGTCAGGTCAAATGGGTTATGGCGGTAAATCTTTGCCTCAGCTTCTGTCATCATCTGTAACTTCACTGTCCACGTTGGGAACTCGCCCCGCGCGATTGATTCCACCAGGTCTTGCTGTGCGCCGAACAGTGGTAACCCTGCCGTCTCTTCGCCCTTTAAGGTTTTAATACCCTGATCAGTTTTCAGGTGAAACTTTACCCATACACGCTCACCGTCTTTGTTCCACAAACTGAGTGTGTGAGACCCATACCCATTCATATGCCGGTAGCTTTGCGGGATACCTCTATCAGACATCAGTATTGTCATTTGGTGCAAAGACTGAGGGTGGTTTGCCCAATATTCAAACATGGCAGCTGGGTCAGGCATATTGGTTTGCGAATTTTTCTTTTGGCTATGAATAAAATCGGGGAATTTACTTGGGTCGCGCAAAAAGAATACAGGGGTGTTATTACCAACAAGGTCAAACACACCTTCTTCCGTGTAAAATTTAACGGCAAAACCGCGTGGATCACGCGCATAGTCACTTGAATCCTGCCCGCCACCTACCGTTGAAAACCTTACAAATACGTCCGTTTTAGTACCCGAATCCTGCAGGAATTTTGCGATGGTTTTGTCCGACAAATCTCTGCTTAAGGTAAAGCTGCCATAGGCGCCAGTGCCGCGAGCATGTACCACGCGCTCGGGAATTCGTTCACGGTTGAAATGAGCAAGCTTCTCCATCAAGCGCCAATTTTCAAACGTAAGCGGCCCACGTGCACCTGCGCTGATGCTATTGTTATCGTCCGCAACAGGTGCCCCATTTGCACTGGTTAGAACAGTTTTATCTGCCGACATTTTGAAGTCCCTTCCTCGATAAGTTTTGACTTGCTCTAACTATCAAGGATGGGAATTGATTAGTGAAATTAATTTAATTTTACGTTTCAATCGATAAAAACGATCAATTGTGCAGTTAGCCCTCAAGCTCCAAAAGCCATACTGCGTTCGGCTCATCCCGGCCTGCTGATTTGCTGATACTCTCACCCACAACCTCAAAACCAATCTTTTCCAGTATCCGGCCTGATGCTGGATTATCTTTTGCGTGCTGAGCAACAAGCTTATCCGTAAAGCCGTGAGACCGAGCGAGATGTACAATTGCCTCTGCTGCTTTAGTTGCGTAGCCCTTTCCCCAATGGTCCTCGCCTACAAAATAACCAATCTCACAAGCATTTTGTTCGCTGGGGAAATACATAGCGCCACCAACTAATTCACCATCAACATAGATACCACGCTCAGCCCTGTTACCAAGCTCCGCTTCCTCTTTGGCACGCGTTTCAAGGCGCTCCACTACAAAAGCAAGATCAACCGGATGAGGGATTGAGCCCGTCATACGCGCGATATTAGGGTTATCAATCATTGAACGGTAAAGTTCATAATCCCCCGGAGGCACAGGCTTAAGAATTAGATCCATTATAAAGTCCCTTGATTTTACAAAGACTGAAATCGTTCATAATGTTCCAGCTCTTCCAATAACTTATCTTATCTCCTATATATAAAACACTGTCAGCTGTAAATTGGGGGAGCACATGGCGGACACCACAAACAATCATAGAACCAAAAAAGGTTCCCATAACAAACGCCTGAAAGAGACACTTGCCCTTGTTGAACAACAAGCACGGCTCGCGAAGTCCGACCTCGACTTGGTCGCTGCTATTGCCCTTTTAGACGGCTTTCCCGAGCCAATAAAATTCAACAATGATTTCCTGAACAAGGCCTGTATTGCTGCCAGCCTACTTATCTTGCTGCTCGCGGCCCTATTCTTCAACCCAGTGCATGACCTCACCGCTTATGGCATCACTGTTACAGTTGGCGCATTTGTGGTTTCGGCAGTGAATTATTTCTGGAAACGCCACCGCAAAGGCTCACTTACCAGCCTATCGAACATGATCCACGCCAAAAGCAGCCTGTTTGATTACGGACTAACCGAGCAACCCTATCACCCAGAACATAAAACTGAAGACATGCAACGGCGCTTCGGCACCTTTAGGCATGGTAACTACCAAAACACTATCAAGCGGCTCGTCGCAGGTACCTATAAAGGCAGCGAACATAGTTTCGCATTCGAATACTTCCACTACCACTATGTGAACCAACGTATAGAAACCTACACCACAACGGACAGTGAAGGCCGAACACGCACCCACACACGCACCGTATATGACCGCTTTGACCGCTATGGTTTTATCCTGCCCTTTCCCTACACACGAGGGGTTCGAATCTCAGAAACCATGCTGAATTTCTTTAAATCCGGCTGGAAAAGTAGTTCGATCGATTTCAATAAGAAATTCAGTGTGCAAGCAAACAATGAGATGGACGCTGCAAAATTCCTTACACCCAAAATTCTATCAGAAATATCAAAGGCAGGAGACGCGCTTTCCAGTATGGACCTGAATTTTACCCCTGCCAGAGAACTTTGCTTCTCATTTGACAATAATAACACCCTCTCAGGTCACAGACATACGGGCCTTGAAACACCCACAGCTTTCAAAAAAGAAATCGCTGAGCATAATGACCTTAAGGCCCTAGACACCGCGCTTGAATTCCTGCACCGCCTGATGAAATACTCAGATAATAATTTTGGATAAATGGGTACATTTCGAATGAAATATACCCAAAGCATTAAACGGGTAGGTTGTTCAAATACTTTAAAAATCGATAATTACACACTATATGTGAATGAAACAAATCATCATTTGGTAATGGGGGGCCAATGAAGAGTGTACCAAATAGTAGAAAATTTTCTGGCCTCGGACATAATGCCCGACTAGAGCGGCTTTTGGATAACATCGAAGGCTTGGTGGCGGTCGCTCAATCTGACACTGATCTAGTAAATGCTATCAGCCTGTTAGACCCTCTACCAAAACCAGTGCGTTTCAAAGCTAACACGCACAAAAAGAATATCCTTTTCGGAGCCTACTTTTTTCTGTTTTGCGGCGCCGTGAATATACTCCTAACCCAGACAATAGACTTCAGCCTTTTCTTATTCGGAACCGCCGGCCTATTTTATATAGGTAGTAGTATGATGCATGCAGAGGAAACCGACCAGCTTATACACTTATCAGAGCAAATCCACCAACGCAGTAGGCTGTTTGATTACGGTCTAGAACCGGTGAAACATTCTGAGTTACCCGATTTTAAAGGGTTCTACCGACAGTTTCATACCTTTGAGCATGGCAGCTATATCAGCAAGGTGCACCATCTGCTGTCGGGACATTACCAAGGAACAGACCATAGTTTCACATACAGATATTTTCACATTACCTATACAAAAGCCGGCCGGTCAAAAGATGCAGAAACCCATGTAAGACCCCATGGCCGCTGTGGTTTTATTGTGCCGTTTTCCCTTGTTAAAAACTTGCGAATTTCAGACCATGCCTTGAAATTTTTCAAGCCAACATGGAACAGCGGATCTAACCAGTTTAATATACGCTTCGCTGTTGAAGCTTCTGACGACCTAGCAACTGCCAAATTCCTAAAGCCTGCATTACTCAGGGAAATTGAAGCAGCTGGCGCTGTGTTATCTTACATAGACCTTGAGTTTAACGCTGCTGGGGACCTGTGTTTTTCATTTGATGACACCACCACCTTAAACGGAATGCGCAGAACAGGCCTACATGACCCTGCTGCTTTTAAAGAAGAGATACTCGCACATAACAACATGTCCAACATGGATGCTGCACTTGAGTTTCTCCACCGCCTAATGAAATACTCAGATAATAACTTTGACCAAAATACAAACACACAATCAGCCACTAAATTCAAGACAGGGAGCACTGCATAATGGAAACTATATATCTCATCATTGGTATACCAGTTGTCCTAATTGTCGCCGGCATCATGATCAACAACGGCATCATCAGCCGCCGCAATATGGTGGTGCGCTCGTGGGCAGATGTCATTACTTACGAGCGGCAGAAAAATGAAACGCTGCCACAGCTTGAGAAAACCGCGAAAGAGTACAAAGAACATGAGGCGAGCTTGCTCGCAGATATCACCGCACTTCGCTCCGCCCTCTCTAAAGCTTCCACCAGCAGCGTCAACACCGATGACTTGGCAGTAATTGAGGCTGCAACTAGCAAGCTTATGTCAGGGTTTAACATTGCGGTTGAAGCTTACCCTGACCTCAAAATGGGAGATGTAACAATGTCCCTGATGCGCGAAATAAGTGAACTTCAGGATAATATCGCAGCGGCAATCAGCATCTTCAACAGCAACATTGAGCGCTTCAACAGCGGCATTCAGGTTTTCCCAAACAGCTTTGTCAATAATTTGGCTGCCAAGGAAAAGCCCTATAAACCGTTTGAGAATAAAGAAGCCGCGGACAGCATCGGCTTTTCATTGCAACGTGAAAGCTAGGCTTTTTTCCTCTACCAAATAAAACAGGCTTCGCTAAGAAAATAACGAAGCCTGTTGTACGATCTTTACCCAACGGTATCTAGTTTGCGATTAACACCAGAAAACGGTTTTTATTCTCCGTGCCGTCTGCGCCAAGCCTGTCAAAATGAATAAGTAAGTCGCCTTTATCATCACCATTAACGTCTTCCACAGACACCAGCTCCCCGTTCCTTGGCAAATCAATCTTTAACTTGACCTCTTTTTTTCGGAACATGTTTTTACCGCCGGGAGTAGCGTAATAGATACGTAGCTCGTCATTGTCTTTACTGATGACCATATCTTTGGCTTTATCACCGTCAATATCGAGCATTTCAGCAACCGGCACACTACTTTGGCCGCTAGACATATCAAAATCTACGGATACCTTCTTCCGGAAGGTTGGCTTCTCACCAAAACTGCCATCGGCGCCCTGCTCATAGAAGTTCACATGGATACCAACAGAACCAGATAGCAAAATACCAATAATTTTGCCGATACCAATATTCACCGATCCACCAACAAAATCTTTACGGCCATCGTCCGTAAAGTCCAAATACCGGTTACGTGCTGTCACCCCCTTAAGGGTAACATTAGCCGACGGCTCAGAGTTAAACATCAGCTTGCCATCAGCCTCAGCACCATAATGAAACTGATAGGTGGTACTGCGGTCAAACAAGCCCTTCGCACGGTCCGTTTCGGTAACGATATCAATTACATCATCGCCGTTAATATCTTCCACCGATACAATCCGAGTTTCTACTAAATCACTTTGGTCTTCATAGCGTTCATTTGACCGTACAAACTCCGAAAAACTATTACCGATCACATCTATATCAATGTCATATTCCACTGGTTTGGTGTCGAAGCTTCCATCAAGCAACTGATGAAATACAATGAAGCTCTGGTCCTTCTGGAAAAGAATATCCGGCTTACCATCAAAATTCACATCTGAACTATGCAGAGGAAACTGGCTATAAAGCGGCCTGCCTTGTGAGAGGCGCATCTCAACCTGCATATCCAGCAATATTTGGCTGTGAAATCCACCTTCACCGTCATTCAGGCGCAACCAATACCCATCAAAATCAGGCACAATGATATCTGCATAACCATCGCCGTTCAGGTCACGCGCAAAATCCATCTGCTCAAACAAAGGACTACTATTTTGACGGTATATAGATGTCAGTGCGATGAAAGGTTCAAAACTATCTGTGGTCGGGTCAAAGCGCTGCACACCAACGTCGTTTAAAAATAACAAGCTTTCTTGGCCAGTATCGAAAACAGATGCAAAGTCATAAAAGAGTGCATCATCAGGCATAGTCACTGCTACCGAAGGAGTTACAGCAAGTGCATTACCTTCCTGCATTTCATAAAAGGAAAAAATCCTATTACCCGCATCTGTCCGCCCTTTAACCACTAGCGCTTGGTTATCTGCCGCAAAAAAGCGCACCAGTTTCAGTTCACTCACGGAGTGCGCGGCTTTTATATCACTAATAGTGAATGGTGTGTCTGCCTGTGCACTAAGCGGTGCAGCTAAACCGATCAACGACACCATCAGGATCGCTTTAAAACCCATAATTTTTCCCTTTACATCCTCACACGAGGCCGTATCTAGCGCGTCATTAAGGCGGTTTTTGGGCTAGCAAACAAGGAAATATTGCACACACTTATTGGCCTTAGGCCAAATGCAACATAAGTTACTTTAGCAGTAAACATTCAAGGGAGGGTTTTATGTTAACGCCAATACTTGCACTGATTTCTTGGACACTGATAATTTGGGTATGGATGTATGTCACCCGCATTCCTGCAATGAAAAAAGCAGGTATCAATCCGCAGGATGCCGCACACCCCGGAGCACTTGATATTTTACCAAGTAAGGTGCGCCAGATTGCAAACAATTATAACCATCTACACGAACAACCAACTATCTTCTATGCTCTGATGGTCTACACTCATTTGGCAGGCACTACAGACACCCTCAATATTCAGCTAGCTTGGGCTTATGTTGGTTTACGAGTGATACATTCCCTTATCCACTGTACCAACAATCACGTGATGAGCCGCTTCATTTTATTTAAGCTGTCATCCTTAGCATTGGTCGCACTTGCGGCAAGAAATATTGCCGCGGCGTTCTAATTCTCAAAATGGTTATTATTATGAACCAACAATAATCATCTCTAATGAAAAGGGCTTGGCGCAACTGGTGAATTCAAAACCATTGCGGCAGAAGTGGTTAACTCAAAAGCAGTGAAGGGCTTAGTGAGCACATCATCTGCGCCAAGTTTCTGAGCAACATCCAAATAGCTAATTGGTGTTAACCGCCCACCGCCAGAGATTACTATCACCCTCGTGTCCGGGTGCTTCTGCTTAATCTGTGTCAACACGTCCATGCCATTCACCTCAGGCATAATTAGATCAGTGATAACAAGGTCATATTGGCTTTCAGCAAACATCTTCAGCCCCACATCCCCGTCATCAGCCATCTCAACTTCATAGCCACGTTCTTCAAGCATCAATGTGACGCTTTCCCGAGCTAGTTCATCATCTTCAATAACGAGTATTCTAGTCATACTTGTTCCCTCATAACAAAGCCCAGCTTCTACCTACAGTAGCGTTCGATTATACGCACAATTTTATTGGTAGCGCTACCATGCATATTACATATTTTCTACTTTCTTCCATGACCGTCATCACCAATTATTTTATCCGATTCCACTTCCAATGGCAGATAGATATCAAAGCATGCGCCAGTACCAAGTTCCGAACTCAAAACTATCTCGCCCCCGGCCTGTTTCACCGTTGCATAAACAATGGCCAAACCTAGCCCGACACCTTCGCCAGGCCCTTTAGTAGTAAAGAAAGGATCAAAAATTCTCTGCTGCACTTTGGGTTCAATTCCCGGTCCTGTATCGCCAACGCTTATCTTCACATAGGTGTCCGCCGCCAGTTTTGGGCAAGACTGGTCATCACCTCTTACGCCAGCAACTGTCTTAACCGTAATTACACCAGGGTTCGTACCCATTGCATCGACGGCATTTGAAAAGAGGTTAACAATAATGCCCTGAATATCTGTTTCTGATACGGGGACTATTCCCTCGCTACTAGAGAGTTCAAATATGAGTTTTACATTAGCCGGACATAAAGCCGGCAATAGCTGTTCCAGCGACCCCCAAATCATCGAAAGGTCCCCTCGCCCCTTCACTTCAAGGTCTTTACGGGAAAACAAGAGGATCTTTGCCACCGTTTCCTGTACGCGTTGCCCAGCCTTCAGAATAATTTCAACTTTTCGGTAATCCGGGTCTGTCTTGTCAATACGACCGTGCAATAGCTCAGCCATAGTCAGAATAGGGAGGATCTGGTTATTAATTTCATGTGCGACGCCCCCAGCAAGCACCCCCAAAGATTGCATCTTACTTGTTTCAGCCAGTGCCTTTTCGTACTCGATGCTGTTTTTAACCTCCTGTGCGGCTTCTTTCATTTTCTGGTATGCAAACCATGCCAAAGGAAGTGGAGACACAATAAACAACAAAATGATTTCGTCTAATTCCCAGCTTTCATGATTTCGTGTAAGAGAATGAAGAAACTCAAATAGATCAAGAGCGCTCGCCACAAGAAAGAGCACAACAAACAAGGCGCCTGCCTTAATGATATCTTGAGAAGCCTTATTTAGGTTCCTAAACACAGACTATCCTTGCCTTATTTCCTTACCTGCATCCTAAAGATATATGTCATATTTCTAGATTGTCCAACCTAAGTCGGCCCAGGAAAACATGAAAAAAGAAAGGCCGGGAAAACCCGGCCTTTCTGCATCTAAAACTCTACAGCGTCTAATGAACGCCGTGCATGCCCTTACGGAGCCATGGCGTCAAGATCAGGATAAAGATACCTACACCGATACCTAGCAAACCAACCGTGTTAAACAGATCAACTGTTTTGTCCATATCCAGCAAAGCTGCATCCGCGCCGTGGCCGGTGTTTCCGGCAAGGCCACCAATCACACCAGACATATAGTTACCGAAGGCCATACCGAGGAACCAAACACCCATCATCATACCAACGATTTTCTGAACGCTGAGTTTTGTGACCATCGACAGACCAATTGGGCTGAGGCAAAGTTCACCAAGTGTGAGTGCTAGGTAGATAAGCACAAACCACAAGAAGCTTTTTGCTGAACCTTCATCAACAACAAGACCCCAAGCAAAAATCATATACCCACCGCCAATAAGGATCATAGCAATGGAAAATTTAAGGGGCGTGGAAGGTTCCCAGCCCTTTTTCGCAAGAGCAAGCAGTACATTCGCGTACAGAATAAACGCCCACGATGATAAGCATAACGGCGCCACAAATGAGCAGCATATTGCCGATCAGTTCTTGACGCTGTAGCAGCAAGAAACACAAGCCAACGAGAACAAGCCCACCGAGATAAATTGTATGCTCAATGTTAAGGCCGATAAGAGTCTTATTTTTCAGTTCTTCTGGGTTTGGAGGATCTGCGCGCCCTTCAAGTAGGTGCTGCCATTTCAAGAATACTGTGAGACCGAGAAGCATGCAAATACCTGCAAGCGCAAAACCATAGTTCCAGCCATATTTCTCACCTACGCCGCCAACAATGATTGTCGCAAGGAAAGATCCAATATTGATACCCATATAGAAAATAGAGAACCCACCATCCCGGCGTGGGTCATTCGGGCCGTATAGCGCACCAACAATTGTTGAGATATTGGCTTTCAAAAAGCCCATACCACCAACGATTAGCGCCATAGCGAAGAAGAAGAAGCTGATCGCTGCATCATCACGGATTACGGTAACGCCGTCCGCGTCTAGAATGGCAGGCGCACCGTGGAAACCCATCATTATGTGGCCGAGAACAAGCAGTATCCCACCGTAAACCACAGCCTTACGACTACCAAGATATCGGTCAGCCAAATAACCACCAAGGATTGGAGTCATATAGACCATGCCCATGTAGGCACCCAAAACCATGTTCGCTTTGATAGAGCTGAACATATGATATTTTACAAGGTATAAAACCAGAATGGCACGCATGCCATAGTAAGAGAAGCGTTCCCACATCTCTGTTCCAAAACACACCCATAAACCGACTGGATGGCCCAGAAACTCCCTTTGCTGCGACCCTTCGGTCGAAACGTCAACTGCGCTCACTACAAGCCCCCTTTTTATTCTTATTTTGCTGTCCCCCTATCATTATAGGTGAAACAACGTCCCGTTTTCCCGTTGGTAACTCTTCGGCTACCCTTGCAACTAGCCCCTAGAAAACACAAATCCGCCGAAAGGCAAAGAAATTTTCTACCAGCTAAACAGATTTCCTAGTCATATCCGCTCGACAAATAGCGGTTCAGAAAATCCAAACTATTCTCCAGGTAAATGCGTCTATCTGCTTCGCGGCGCAATTGATGCTCTGCGCCCTTCAGCACAATAAACTCATATTCTTTATCATGTTTAGCTAGCGCATCAGCCATCATAGCACCATGTTCAAAGGGCACATTGTGGTCAGCAGTCGCTTGAAACAACATAACCGGCGTGTGAACAAGTTCAGCCCTGTAAACAGGCGAGCGCTTCCTCAAAGTACGTTCCGCTAAACGACCCAAAATCCTCGGCACGGTTAGTTCATGGAAACGGTTCTGCGACAAATAATAAATAAGATGCGGCAAGGAAGTAACGCCGTTCAGACTAATTGCACAGGCAAATAGGTCATCATCCTTAATAGATGACATAAGAGCCGCATACCCCCCATATGATCCGCCTGTGACACACATATCGCCCGGCTGGCTAATGCCTTCATCAACAATCCATTCCGCTGCCGACCGTACATCCTGTTGCATCGCTCGGCCCCACTCTGCATACCCGGCCTTTCGCCACCGCTCACCGTATCCGCTAGAACCCCGAAAATTGGGCTGCAATACATTATAGCCATGCGCCGTTAGTAAACTCACATAAGGCATAAACCTATCCTGCGCGCGCCGCACAGGCCCTCCATGCAACAATATAACGGTTTTTTTAGTCAAGCCTGTCTCAGGGTAAGATAACAGCGCATGCATGCGCTGTTTCATCTTAGGAACGCGGATAGAAACACCCTCAGTACGTACTTTCGGCAGTACATCTACATCCCCATCTTCAGGCAGCTGTTCAAGGCTATCAGTTTCCTTGTCCCACAGGTAATAACTCGATGGCCGGTTGCGCCAGTTCCGCCGGTACAAACTTCGGCGACCATCTCTACTGGAAGCTAGCAAAAACACCGATTTCACCCCAAGGCGGTCTGCTACCAATTTTAGCTCGTCTCTTTTATCTGCGCGCCATACAAGTTGCTGGGTCGCCTCCGCCACATAAAGCGCACCCACAGCAAGGTCTGTTACCGGGTCAATAAGCGCTGACGACATGTCATAATATTTGTGTCCTGCTAGGCGTTTGCTCAATTCGCCTGTTGCAACATCCATGCGCCAAAGGTCTCTGGTATTGGATGCATGTGCCGACAGCACAAGAGCTGTTGCCCCGCCAGCTTCCACAGTCAGGACTGAATGGGCCGGGCCTCTAAAATAATCTCGTTTTGAAATTTTCTTCCAGCTACCATCCGAGCGGCTAGCAAACAAAATTTGCTGACGTCCCTCAAAACCTTCACCTAGACGCACTTCCCCTGCGGGGGACGCATACCAGCGAATAACTGGCTTCCACGCACTAATAATTTTTTCTGACGCCCCGGTAATAGCATTCACTTTATAAACCGCAGGAAATCCCGCCACTCCAGGGTCCTCCCACTGCATCAAAATACTTGTGGGGTCATCAGGTAAATGACTAAGAAGTACTGGTGGCAGTTCATTAGGGCGCGGACCACGCCCTTCAATCAATGGCCTCAAACGCTTTAAATGTGCGTCATATAATACCAATCCATTGTCTTCTGTTGACAGCAAAAGCCTTCCACCACCAACCCAAGCCATCCAATCAATATCAACCCTACGATACGGGAGCTGATCACGCGTTCCAAAACCATCGGGAGCACGCCAAACCACTATCTGACTTGTACCGTCTTCCTGGCGGACAAGCCCCGAAAGATAATGGCCATCAGAGGAGATAGCTGGCGCAATCAAATAGGGCGCACGCACTAATTTATCGAGCAAAGCGGAATCGGCCATAACCACACAGGGCTCCAACACCACCATACCCAAACTAATTAACCAGCAATTTAACCACTGTCGCCGTACCATATATAAAGCCTAACACGAGCAGCCTTCACCAAAAAAGCCCTTTTATGACAAGCTATTGCTCACAATGCCGTACGTAAAAAAATGACGTGCAAATCTATCACCTAAGCCTTTCGATTATTTTATAGACTTCATATTCCACTATATGCATATAATGATTACCATTAAATTTTGGTGCATAGGGGAACCACAGTCAATGTCCACACAGTGGAAAACCATTAAACCCAGTGACATACTGACGTCTGAACAATCACACGCTCTTCGTCAACGCTCTGATGTGCTGGGCTTTTGGCTGGTTCTACATTGCTGGCTGTTAATCGCAGGCGCTATGGCACTTTACGCCTTTATCCCAAATATTTTCACGTTATTACTTGGTATTATTCTTATTGGCGGACGGCAACTCGGACTAGCTGTTTTAATGCATGAAGGCAGCCACGGCATGCTTTTCAAAACACGCCAATTAAATGAGCGCGTTACACAGTGGTTTACGGCTTGGCCTATCATCCTTAACGTATATGCGTACCGTGTGCGCCATATGGCGCATCACCGTTTTACCCGCACGGAAAAAGACCCTGAAAATTATCTCTACACCCCCTTTCCCGTTGTCAAATCCAGCATGGCGCGCAAAATATTTCGCGACTTAACAGGTATCGTATTTTTCCGCACAACTATTGGAATTTTTCGCTTTCTATGGGGTGACAAAAAAGGCCGCAGTATCCGATTGTTGGGGTTTTACACAGGGCCTGTTTTATTCAACACACTTATGGCAACAGGCTTTGCCCTAATGGGCCGCATAGATCTATATTTGCTGCTTTGGCTCCTACCGATGGCGACCACATATCAACTATTTTTACGCATCAGGAATATTGCAGAGCATGCCACCATGCCTGACCTAGAAAACCCACTGCAAAACAGCCGCACCACCTATGCCGGACTTGTTGAACGCCTGACGGTCGCGCCCTATTATGTAAACTTCCATGTAGAGCATCATCTACTTCCGTATGTACCTTGTTACCGCTTACCGGCCATTCATAAAATTATGCTGGCACAAGGACTTGGTCCTAAAATGGAAATTCGCCAAAACTATCTTGAAGTTTTGCAATTAAATGCTTCAGCTTAAAATTATAAAATGGCCTAATTTGCATATATTTAACCGTGCTTTCTGGGTCCAGCGCCCTATATTTTGCTATTCGGATAAGATTCTGGGGAGGAGTTACCCGATATGTCGCTTAAAAATGTTGTTAAAGTCGCCCTAGCAGGCGCAATCGTCTACGGTCTCTATGCTGCTACCAACTTTGGTATAGGTTTTTATGAACTCGCTACATTCTATAACCCTGAGAAAATCACAGAAAATTTCCGTAGTAGTGCAGAAAAATTCCCGCACAGCATCGTAAAAACCGCAGAGCCCTGGCATTTCAAACGTGCTGATCAAGCATTAGAGCTGCCCGAAACATATACCTATCAAGAACAGGAACACTCCTTTTCAGAACTTCTGGAGAAATCAGGCACAACAGGCCTCATTATTGTTAAAGATGATACTATTCTCTACGAAAATTACTTCCAGGGCGAACAAGCCGGTGACAAGCACGCTATGTTTTCGGTTACTAAATCATTTGTCTCGGCTTTATTCGGTATTACCCTTGAAGAAGGCCTAATTGATAGTATTGAAGACCCTGTCACAAAATATCTGCCTGAGCTTGTAGGAAGTGGCTATGAAGGTGTCAAAATCCGTGATGTTTTAACTATGTCCTCAGGCATACGCTTCAACGAAGATTACGGTGACTTCCTATCAGACGTAAACCGCATGTCGATGACCATCGCAACCAAAGGGTCGCTTGATGAATTTGCTGCAAGCCTGAGCCGCGAGCGTGAACCCGGCACCTTCAACCACTATGTTAGTGTCGACACTCATGTACTGGGTATGATCATTACAAAGGTCACTGGCCGTACTCTTACTGAATTACTGATCGAGAAAATCTGGCACCCAGTCGGCATGGAGTTTGACAGCATATGGATGATTGACGGTGAAGGTATGGAAGTCGCAATGGGGGGCCTGCAAGTCACGCTCCGTGATATGGCACGTTTTGGCCGCCTCTATCTTCATAACGGCAACTGGAATGGCATGCAGCTCGTACCTGAAGACTGGATCACCGCAAGTGTAAAACCAAGCGCGCCGCACCTAATGCCCGGCGCAAATAATCCCGGTAGCGATACGCCTTATGGTTATGGTTTTCAGTGGTGGACACCTGAAAACCCGCGCGGAGATTTTATGGCATCCGGTATCTATGATCAATTCATCTATATTGATCCAACCACAGGCATAGTCATAGCCAAAACCAGCGCCAACAAAAAATACGTTGATCCAGACACCCCTCGCGCCAAAAACCCCACTATCCATGCTTTCCAGCAAATAGCAGCCTCCATTGCTGTTGTAGATCAACCAACTGTAACAGCTGAAGCAAAAGACTAAACGGTAGAATGCGAAGATGAATACTAATCAGGTATTAGCCCCTTCAATTAAAGGCTTGCCCCTTTAGTTGGTGCAGGTTCTATATCTGTGACTAGAAGCTCTATCTCTACTGCGCGTGGCTACGGAACCTGATATGCTTAAGAATGAAACCATAACTTTATATGGCCCTGCTATCTTGATACTTCTCATCGTCGCATGGGGGCTCGGCCGCATCTTGTATCTCCGGTTAAGGGAGGATGTCTCCGTCCTTACTGTACTCCGACAGGAGAAAACAGATGCAGAACGCGCGCTCGCTATTATTGCAATTATTCTTGATGGGTACCTACTACTGCGTCCATTGATACCTGATCTGGACCAATGGGTTTACACACAGCAATCCTCTATTCCGGAATTTGGCTTAACCATTATGCTCTTCGGTCTTTTTGTTGTTCTGCTGTGCCAATTTGCCATGGGTAAGTCATGGCGCATTGGCGTACCTGCTGAAAAAGAAGAAAGCCAAACGCTGATTACAACAGGATTTTATGCGTACAGTCGCAACCCTATTTACGTTGGCATCCTCATATTCCTACTGGGGTGTGTGGTTACTGTACCCGGCCCAATCACAATACTCAGTTTGGTTTTCACAGCAATGTTCGTGCGGACCATTGTAAAAAATGAAGAGGTTTTCATGGCAGCATCATTCGGTAAAGAATTTGAAACCTACTGCCATGAAGTCCGTCGCTGGATTTAACTGTTAATCACCCATCGTAGGCACTGGCGCCGCATTCGTTCTGCAGCCATACATCATGCCCTTGCCTTCCGCCACATTGTTGACGACAAAAGCATTCGTACCTTTAGGGCAACTAAACCGGTCCACATCACCGTTCGGCAACGTAATCGTCATATGGTCACTATAGTCACTATAGCTGTGATGCGTGCCCTCGCCTTCAATCGAGACAGAACAAGCGCCGAGCATAAGGCATGCTGCAGACACAATAAGGGCGTTGGTTACTTTCATGATTAATCTCCTGCTGTCGTTTTATTTTGTTTTATTTGTATTTTTTGGTAACAGCCGCAGAATACTGCGAAAAATGATAAGCGCAAGATCAAACTGCCACTTCTCGTCAGACCAAACTAAATGTATACACCACAACAAGAGTTTACTCTTTTCTCAAATCTTCAAATCCTTTACCCTTCTGCCCAGAATTAACAACAAAATACTGACCCACAGGGAGGACAAAAAATGAGAACCACACTTAAAACAGTATCAACCATTGCAATTGCGCTATCGCTCGCGGCATGTGGCCAAAACGAGGAAGCCACAAACAATGCTGCAACAACGCAGGAAGCCGCCGCTACCCAAGCAGAGGCTACTCAAACTGAAAGCGAACGCTACTATGCGTTTGTAGAAGCTGCTTTCAACCGAGCAGTAGACCGCTCCCCTGGTTTTCAGGCTTTTCTAGGCATCAAAAAAGACATAGATAAATGGAATGACAACTCCGAAGCCTATGCTCAGGAAAATCATAAAATTGATCAAGAGAATTTAGTAAAACTTGCTGAGATTAACTATGACGCGCTCGATGAGCGTGCGCAGCTTAGCTATGACTTGTTTAAACAGGAAACTGAGCGCAGCATCCGTGAGTTTAAGTACCGCGATCATGGTTATCCTGTAAACACCATGTTTGGTGCGCACACACAAATGCCAACATTCTTGATGAATTTTCACCGTGTGGATTCTGTTGAAGATGCAGAAGCCTTTATAACGCGGCTAAACGGTATAGGTGGGCAAATTGATCAACTGCTCGTTAACCTGCAGCGCCGACAAGACGCAGGCATTTTGCCTCCTAAATTTGTGTTCCCTGTTGTTATCCCAGCAACACAGAATGTTATTACAGGCGCGCCGTTCACCGATGGTGACGACAGCCCCCTCTTTGCTAACTTCAAGAAAAAAGTTGCCGGACTGGAACTCCCGGAAGAAGAGGCCTCTGCTCTCATAACAAAAGCTGAGGAAGCCTTAACCGGTACTGTAGAGCCTGCTTACGAAGAACTGGTTGCTTTCCTTGGAGAACAGGAAAAAATCGCGACGACAGAAGATGGTGTTTGGAAGTTCCCTGACGGCGAAGCCTTCTACAACACAATGCTGAAGCGTTTCACGACCACTGATTTAACGGCTGATGAAGTTCACCAAATTGGTCTTGATAATGTTGCCCGTATCCACGACGAGATGCGTGGCATTATGAAAAAAGTTGGATTTGAAGGTAACTTGCAAGAATTCTTCGCCTTCATGCGCGAAGACAAACAGTTCTACTATGATAACACCGACGAAGGCCGTGACGCTTACCTTGCTGAGGCAACAGCAATGATTGAACGCATGAAGGCAAAAATCCCTGAGTATTTTGGCCTCCTACCTAAAGCACCAATTGAAGTGAAACGTGTTGAGCCTTTCCGTGAGCGTTCAGCGGGCAAAGCCTTCTACCAGTCACCCAGTCAAGATGGCAGCCGCCCGGGGCGCTATTATGCAAACCTCTATGACATGAACCAAATGCCTAAATACCAAATGGAAGCGCTCGCCTTTCATGAAGGTATTCCCGGGCACCATATGCAGCGTTCTATCACTCAAGAACTTGAGGGTGTGCCGATGTTCCAGAAGTTCACTGGTTTCACAGCCTATACTGAGGGTTGGGGGCTTTATACAGAACTGCTCGGTAAAGATATGGGCTTCTACGAGGACCCATATTCAGACTTTGGTCGTCTTGCGATGGAAATTTGGCGCGCATGTCGCCTCGTTGTGGACACTGGCATTCACTCCAAACGTTGGACGCGTGAGCAGGCTATCCAGTATTTGACTGAAAACACGCCTAATCCGTCTGGCGATATTGAGAATGCAATCAACCGCTATATCGTAATGCCAGGGCAAGCAACCGCTTACATGATCGGCAAAATCAAAATTCACGAACTCCGTGAATGGGCACGCGGTGAAATGGGCGAAGGCTTTACTATGAAAGGCTTCCACGACGAAGTATTGCGGCACGGCCCAGTACCACTGAATGTGTTAGAAGCAAATATTCAGAAATGGGCGGCAGCAAATAAAGCATCCTAAGCCTAGTCGATAAACACATTATAAGGGGTCGAAAACAGGCCCCTTATAAAGACTAAATTCTACAACGCCCAAAACAGAGAATGAGTTACATCTTTACGCGGGCAAACCAATTCACACTAGCCACGAAAGAATAATCACTCGCCACGCTGCTTTTTAACATCCGCTACCGTTACTGCCTTGCCGATATTATCAAAATTTGATCGCACGTAAGTAGCAATTTGCGCTATTTCATCATTCGACAAATAATCAAATGAAGGCATTTCGTTGGCAAAATCACTCAAGCCGGGCTCTATCGCGGCACTGCCTTTCAGGATCATCTCTATGACACCCCCAACTGGGTCACGAGCGCGGTCAATCTCAATCAATTCGGGCTGCATCATCGGTACACCGCCCCCATCCATCTGGTGGCAGCTTCCGCAATAGCTATCATAAAGCTGCTTCCCTTTTAATCCGACATCAGCCACCGCGGCACTTTGTACAGCGATTATAATGCAACCACATGCCGCACTAGTTTTCCACAACCCCATCAATGTCGTCACTCCTAACTAACAGGCCGCCCTGTTCAAAAGGCGGCCTTACTACTATGTTATTCTGGTTAATCAACGACCAACATAGCTGATACGATAAACCCGCCCACCAGACATTGAGCTGGTCACATATATAGAACCATCAGGCCCTTCTGCTAGTCCAGTTGGACGGTGCTTCGCATCCCGTGGGCTTTTGATCTCACCAACACCAGCAAAACTATCCGCAAACGTCACCCACTCGCCGTTAACTGCGCCTGTCTCATCAAGCGGTAAATA
>CAXBKT010000046.1:0-20887 GCA_963976155.1 uncultured Kordiimonadaceae bacterium
AGAACTGGGCTATAGCCGTGTGCTCTTGCGGGTAGATCCAGAAATATGGATGAGCCGGAAAAGCGAGATGTGGGATACAAGTGGTAATGCGCTTAAAACTCTTGTTAGCCTTGATATCAGAGAAGTTGGTGGAATTTGGACCACACATGTGCTTGAGGCGACTAACCATAAGACAGGTCATTTCAGCCGCTTTACTTTCTCGGATGTGAATTATGCTGACGAGGTGCAGCCTGATATGTTTGAGCAGCGCATCCTGCGCCGTGGTCACTAGGGAACTAGTGATGAAGTTTCCTTGTAAATATATAATTGCTGCCGCCCTCTTTGGGGCGGCCAGTCAGTCGGGGCAGGCAGAGGGCGTATTTGAGAGCCTGGATTTTACCGGCACGTTTGAAAACCGGACAGCCGTTGCCTTCAGCGGCAACTTGCAGAAAAGCGAATTTGTCTTTTTGCCAGAGGTGTCTATTGACCTTTCAGCTAAAAGCCGGGTGACGATCATTGGTCGATTAAGAGGTGACGTGAAGGACCGGTTAGAGCCCGGTCCGCCTGCTGACTGTTCGCGGAGCGGTTTTTCTGGGCGCTTAACCCTTGGGAGTGGCATTGATACGGAAATCAGGGAAGCGTACCTCGATACGGAAATTGCGGGTGCTTATGTGCGGCTTGGCAAACAGCAAATAGTTTGGGGGCAGGCAGATGGTTTGAAAGTGCTCGATGTGCTTAATCCACAGTCCTTCCGCGAGTTCATCTTGGATGATTTCGAAGATAGCAGAATTCCGCTTTGGTCTTTGAATGCGGAAATTCCAATTAGTGATTATACTCTCCAACTGATTTGGATACCTGATACGACTTATAATGACACTCCGGATAGGGGAGCTGAATATGCCTTCACATCGCCGCTGATTGTGCCAACTACAACGGTGGATGTGCCTATCTCATTTGTGGCACTTGATAAGCCCTCTAGGGGCATTGAAGATTCTGACATCGGCGTAAAACTGTCAGCCTTTCTTGGTGGCTGGGATTTATCTCTCAATTATGCCTACCATTATCAAGATAATCCTGTAACCCGACGTAACCTTTCGATTGCGGGTGTTTTGATTGTGCAAAGCTATGAGCGGTCGCATCTTGCTGGCGGGACATTTTCCAATGTATTCGGGGACTTCACGCTACGCGGAGAGTTGGGGTATTCCACTAACAAATATTTCCAAAGCAAAGACGTAGAGTTTAATGGTGTGGTGCATTCAGATGAGTTTTCTTATGTGCTTGGTGTAGATTATGCTGGTTTTAGCGATTGGTTTCTTAGCGCACAAATTTTTCAGTCTATTCTCACTAACGGCCCGGAAAAGCTTGTTCGTTCCGCTACTGAATCGAATTTTACTCTGCTTGTGCAGCGGGATTTCATGAACGAGGCGCTGAAGGCTGAGGCTCTTTTAATTCAGAGTCTTACGGCCGGTGACGGCGTTTTGCAACTTTCCTTAATCTATGAGTGGCGATCAGATATTCGTCTTAAGGCTGGCGCAGATATTTTTTATGGAAAAAAGGCAGGGCTGTTTGGTCAGTATCATGACAATGACAGAATGACATTCGGCATTGAGGTGAGTTTTTAAACCCACCTCAAGAAGTACCAATTAGAAAGTGCCGGAGAAATTAATCTCGAAGAATGGCCGACGTACACGCTTAGACACTTCTGTTCCCGTTAATGCGCCAGCTCTGTTTCCGTCATAGAAAAGGCGCGTGCGGTCAAATCGTCCTGTATTGAAGTCACGAACCACAAGCCGTGTTTTTATGCCGAAGAAGCGCGTGGTTTCCACGAAGACACCTAGGCGTTTGTTACCTTCAAGCAGGGAGGTTTCACTTACGTTGAAAGACGTATCGCGAAAACTGCCTCGATAGGTGATGCCCCATGAAAGTTGATGCTCAGGAAGATCTTGTCGGAAATTGAAACGTACCCAGTTCGGCGTATAGTCGCTGATTATGCTGTGGCCGCCGTTTAATACAGGGTCTTTGAAGCTTGAGCGGCGATAAACATGTTCGATTTCAAGTAGGCCACCAGGAAGGGCAAAGTCTAGGGGAAACTTGATGTCTGTAAGGATGGCCCAGAAGCGCGCGTTACCTGCGTTGCCCAAGCCTTCGCCGCCGTCAGGCAGAATGATTTGCTCAAGAATGTCTGAACGCCATTCATGGAGTGCCTCGACTTTAAAGCTGCCTCTTTCACTGAACTTCCAGTTAAAGGTCGCGCCTATCTTCTTGGTTTTATCTGGCTGAAGGTTAGGGTTCCCTGATGTTGTACGGTCATCTGCTGCCTGCTGGCTGGACCCGAAATTATTAAGGTCTAGCTGCCCAATGGTACGTTCTGCTTCCAACGTTAACTGTATATCATCGTTGAAGGCATAGGTTGCTGCGACACGGGGTTTCAAAAACTTGAAAGTCTGTTCTTGGTCCGCATCACCCGTTACATTAATGCGAGAGGCCTCAAACGTGAGCCCACTTTCGATCGTAAGATTTGATCTAGCTTGGTAATTCAGTGTTGCGAAGGCTTCCCCGCGCAATTCTTTTACATGGACGTCTTCACTGCCTGCCGCGCTAAACACGCCACTGGGATAGTCTTCCACAAAATTATGTAATTTATTCTGGGCGACTTCAATGCCAAACTCAGGCTTTAAGGCGCCGGATGTTTTGCCGTATGTTGTGCGGGCAATGAGTTCTGACTTATCTTTGTCCTGAAAATATTCGTCAAAGATAGATGTGTCAGCAACAAAGTTGCTGTCGGTTGTGCCGCTTTGATATTCTCGGTTGTTGGTATTGATGAGGCCAATCGCATTCATCCGCCAGCCATTGGAAAAGGTGCGGTTCCAAGTAAGGCCAAACTCCATTTCCAAATTATCAGTAGTTTCATCAAGATACCACCTTGTATCTTGGGAACCACTCTGCACACGACCAATATAGCCGGTTCGGTCAGTGTCCTTGTCGCCGCGCCATCTGTCTATGCGGCCATTCAGTGTCAATTTCCCGCCTGCTAGAGGGCGAGATCCTTCGGCTCCTATAATGAACCAATGATCTTTGTTAATGAAGGTTTCGTCTTCAACATCAACAAGTGTCTCTGTGGCATCACGCTCAACAATTTCTGCGGTGCGGTAACCACCTTCGGTGCCGGTGTTGATTTCAAAGCTTGTGTCCCAAGCGCCTATTTTGCTTGTCAGCGTGCTTTCGATTTGGGGGTACACTCTGCCGCTATTGGGTTGGCGGCGAATGGTGCTTTTCCAAGTCCCACTAGTGCCGCCTGATTTGCGAATAACGTTTGCAACAACGGACTGTCCGGCGGCTTCACCAGCGTTTGCGCCGCCGCGCATGATAACAATGCGCTCTACTTGTGCGGCAGGTATGCGCCTAAGGGCTGACCTGAGGCCGCCTGCTTTGGATGTAGGCCGTGAGCCATCAATCAATACGTTACCCGCAGCGCCGCCAAACCCGCGCACATCTGAACCTTGGTCAAAAGAAAAGCCGGGCAAACGCCGGATCATGTCCATAGCATTTTGGGGGGTATATTGGTTGAAGAAGGTGGATGGATAAGTATCCTGATCAGCTTGAAAACCAGCACCTGCGGCCGCCGCAACGGGGCTGCCTACTGTTGCTGTGGAAACTGTACTAACAGTTTCGTCGCTGACACTAATTGGGGTTACTGTTTCTTGTAGAGAAAATGCTGGTGTGGCCAGCAAACAAGTGCTTGCTGAGAGAAGCAGTGCTTTGGTGCAAAAGCGCTGCATTTCAGGTGTGTTTCGGCTCATGGCCATGTTCCTCGCGCAACTTTATTATTGTCGTGACGTCGGACCTTACCTCTTTTAGTGACAATTGCTGTGCTGGCCTAGAGCAGGAATCGTCAGAATTTTTTATTGTGAGGTGTTATCTTTCATCGGTTTATTCGTACCATCATAAGTTTAGTTATATTATTACATTGAGATGATGACCTGTGATGCCATAATTTTCCGGTGTGTGGTGTCATTTGCGATAATGTGTGCAGTTGATACGATGAACGGAGCATAAGGCCGGTGAGTTGAAATTTCCTAAATTCACCAAAACGTTACATCCTGTGAGAATTGCTGTGAGTGCAGATTTTCCTTTGCATATCAGGTGGTGATTTGGCAGGCTCCACCGCACGGGAACGTAGGGTGTTAAGCAAGTGGGGATTAGGGAAATGAGAAAATCAATCATTGGGGTGGTGGCAGCACTTTCATTCACGATGCCTGCTTTTGCGCAGGACCGAGAGACCGCGGAGACCATGCAGGCGTATGCAGCAGGGTATAAAGCTGCCTTTACTTGTAGTGCGCTTTTTAACGCCGGTAAGAAGTTGGAGCAATTGGTGGATCATGAATTTCATGGAATATATCCCGTCTTTCGTGAGTATTTTGATGTGCTGCCCGCCGCTGTTGTAGACGCGGAAAACAAACAAGTCAGCGTACGCTATAATGATACCATGCCGCCGCGTATTTCCCAGTGGCGTGAAGGGCTTGGTTGTGCCCAATTGCCTACGGGAGCAACAGGCGCTGATGCAGTGCATTTGCCGCGTGTTACTATAAGCCGACCGAATACAAGCGATGACCAGCCTTGGAAAAAACTAAATAGTGGCGACGATGGGTTAAAAGAGCTGTTGAAGCGTGCAATGACAGATACGCGCTACGGCAAGGATGCCCGTACGACTGCTATGCTTGTTGCTAATACCGATGAATTGCTCGCGGAGCTATATACCGATGGCTACACACACAAGACAAGTCAGCGGACATGGTCTGTTGCTAAAAGTATTGCCGCCACCGTTATTGGTGCAGCTGTGCAGGACGGCTTGCTTGATGTAAAAGAACCTGCACCAATTGCTGAATGGCAGAGCCCTATTGACCCACGTAAAAAAATTACTCTTGAAAATTTGCTCCAAATGTCATCTGGGCTTGATAGCAACGCGGCAGGTAACAGAACGGACCGGCTGTATGCAGGCGGTGGCCGTGTAAGTGACGGCGCAACAGAGCACGCGCTTGAGGCTGTGCCCGGCACACGCTGGAAATATGCCAACAATGATACACTTTTGGCAGTGCGTGGGCTTAAGAATCGGTTTGAAACGACAACAAGCTATAACGAATACCCCTTTACGGCGCTTCTTAATAAGCTTGGAATGAACGACACGTATCTTGAGACAGACTGGGAAGGAAACTTTATCTTATCTAGTCAGGTCTGGACTACGAGCCGTGACCTTGCGCGTATTGGGGTGCTTTATTTGAATGATGGTGTTTGGAATGGTGAGCGTTTGTTGCCAGAAGGTTGGGCGCAGTATGTTGCGGCCCCAACGGGTCCTCAACCAGATGAGCGGAATGCCAATGGGCCGATTCCCGGCTATGGCGCTCAGTTCTGGCTCTATAACGAGCGCTTTCCTACTATACCAAATGATACCTTTGCTGCGCGCGGAAATAGGGGTCAGTTTCTTGTTATAGTGCCGAGCCGAAACATTGTGATGGTTCGCCGAGGGTATGACCCAGCAGGCGGTGAAGGCTTCAAGTTGGATCTTTTTATCGAGGATGTTTTAAAAGCCATCAGTTAAGAAAAACTGTTGCTAAAAGCGGTGTTAAAAACCTCACGCCGCTTTACACGAGCGTCAAAACCATGTAGTGAGCTTTTGTCGCGAAAGACTTAACTTGTTCGTGATGCCTGATTAGATACCTACTTACGCTACTTCTCCGGCTCTAATATTAATACGCGTAAGAAGGAAAAGCCAATGGCTAACGGTACAGTAAAATGGTTCAACGCAACTAAAGGCTTCGGCTTCATTCAGCCTGAATCAGGCGGCGACGATGTGTTCGTACACATCTCTGCTGTTGAAGCAGCTGGTCTTAACGGCCTGAACGATGACCAGAAAATCTCATACGAGCTCGTTGAAGACCGTCGCGGTCGCAGCTCTGCAGGTAATCTGGAGCTTCTCTAACATTTGTTAGAAGCTTGGTCGTTTAGTTGACCAAACATAGTCGGATTGAAAAAGGCCAGTTAACCCTGGCCTTTTTTGTTGCCATTTTTTGTGGCACAGCTTTTCATTTGGGCCCTGACCAGCGAGATGCAGGTAACAGACTTTGTCATTGGTGAATATGAGGGTTTAACCCTCTTGTACCAAAAATCAGAGTAAGGTGAATTGCATTGCAGGCAATAAAAAGGCCCCGTCTGAGGAGGCCTTTTTGCGGTTTACCAAGATTGGTAAGCTAGTTAATTTCTACCCGGTCTGCGAGGCCGCTGCGGATATATTCCTGAATAGCAGCAGATAGTTCCTGAGCTTTTGAGTTGCTTGATGAAACATTTACAGATGTTTTAACGAACAAAACACTTTCCAACCAACCGTTGGCACTTGGTACATCACGACATGTTGCAATAGCGCCGTGTGGCAATTGAATGCGATGTGGCATGGTAATTTTCTCCCCTGTGCTGGTCCCCACCAGCAACGAAACTGAAGCAAAAACGAGGCGTGGCAGCAAGGGGTTTTCGTGCTTGACGGCGGGAGTGCAGGAAAGCTGCGGGACTCCGGATTTTTGTCGAAGGGGAGTCACAAGCAGGCTTTATTGTAAAATGCTAACGACTCCATAATAGATAGATAAAATTGTATACACTTCCGTAAAACCGGCCGTCTGGCTGTTGTGTTCTATGGGGTCAATCTAAGTTTCTGAGGTAAGAGACTGTGTTGGAAGAGAACTCTCGCCGCACAAGAACAATCAATACGCTGAGGATCGCTGCAATAAAAGACAAAGGACCGATAAACCAGCCGAGGCTTGCAAGTGCAAAAAAGTAGGCGCGAATGCCGCGATTGAAATGATGTCCAGATGATGCACTTAAGTTGGCTGCCACTTCGGCACGTTTGTGACGTTGTTTGTCGTCTTCGTCATAGCGTTGCTCGCTCATGCCGCCGATAACAATTGCACAGTAGTTTGCAATCCTTAGGGCCCACGCAAATTTAAAAAAGGCGTATACAAATATAGCGAGTAAGAGAGCCAGTCGTACGACGATAGCATTTGTGTCAAGGCTGGAGGCATAAGGGATGTGAGCGAAAGCAGCCCCTAGTTTGTCAGCATATCCTATTGCAGCTATTAGGCCACCGAGCACCAAAATTGTGGCTGATGCAAAGAAGTTTATGCCAGTGACGAGAATGCCAAGTACACTTGTATCCACCATTTTGAATTCGCGGGTACTGGCTTCAACAAGCCAGCGAAGCCTGTGCCTGTCCATAGCATGCGCAAGAGATTGTTTTCTCAAAGGGCTATAATCGGCCACGTAAATATAACCACCCCATACCACGACGAGGAAAGCCAATAGCTGAACGTCGGTGATTGTTAAGCCAAGTGTCGCGAGTATATCACTCATTCGTGTGCTCCAATGCTTAAAAAGCTCATTTTATTCAAGGGGCTAACTTTTTAGTGTTTAGTACCAGCTTAGGGAAAAATGAATAAGGAATCTACTCTTAACAAAGCTGTAGTTAGGCGCGATGTACTATGGTTTATAATTGGAGATGCTATGGTGCAAATTTGTGGTCTTCAAAAATTGCACCCTCTTTTCCAATTATAGAATAAGCGAAACGGTAGCCTTATGTGGTACCGATAGATGGGACATATTATGACACTGAAAATACATTATGCGAGCGGCAGCCCTTGGGCATGGCGCGTCATGTTGGGTTTGGCTTATAAGGGGCTTGCGTTTGAAGCTCAGGAAATACATTTCAGTAAGGGTGATAGCCAAACGCCCGAGTTTTTAGTTCTAAATCCACACGGCCAGGTGCCTGTATTACAGGATGGCGATTTCACGTTATATGAAAGTAGCGCGATCCTTGTATATCTCGACCGGAAATACCCGGAAAACCCTCTGTTTGGTTCCTCGGCGGAAGACAATGGCCTGATTTGGCAGCGATTGCTTGAGATGCAGAACCATCTTTTCCCAGTTCTTCGAGGGGCAGTTTTGCCAATTATGACTGGAACCTATGACGAAAATAAAGACGCAGTGCATACTGAGTATTCAAAGGTTCCGGCGGAGCTTGCAAAGCTTGAAATTTGGCTTGGTGATAAAGACTATTTCTTCAGCGATGGTATTTCGGCGATAGATATTACTCTTTACCCGATGCTTGCTTTGATGCAGCGCTTGCTGGCAAGTCCGCCAGCGGAGGTTCTTGACTCAAGTGTGATCCTGCCCCTTGCAAATAAGTACCCTAAGTTAGCTGCATGGATGCAGCGCATTGAAGCAATGCCCCGCTTTGATGAAGTGTATCCAACTCACTGGCAGTAAGCTGCTAAGCACTTTTACTTTTAGTCCTCTCTCTGAACTCGACCTAGGTGCATTGGTCGAGCTTGGTCCGCGAATTATGTCCCCCTTCCATCAACATAATTTGCGGACCACTTTTTTAACTATTGGGGGTTAAATTGTCAGAATTCGCTTCCCATCTATAGTGGAGAATGCGACACATTCTTAAAAGGTAGTGAATTTGAGGTTTATTTGGTTAACATTTGGGTGGGCAGCACTGGCACTTGGTGTGTTGGGGGCTTTCTTGCCGTTGTTACCAACTGTACCTTTTTTGTTGCTGGCTGCTTTATGCTTTTCAAAAGGGTCAGATGATCTACACGACTGGCTCATCAATCACGAAAGGTTTGGGCCCCCTATCCAACAGTGGCGGCAGCACGGTGCGATTGCGACGCGTGTAAAGGTCTTATCGATGTTATTTATTATAGGGTCGGTTGGACTTAGTTTTCTCTACGATGTGCCGACATTAGGCCTTGTGGTTCAGCTGAGTATTTTGAGCTGCGTATCCTTTTTCATATTAACCCGCCCGGCACCGCCCACATCAGACATTTAAATCCTTAAGATACAATATTCCTGAAATGCTCGAACATAGCTTCTGCACCTAGGCTTAAGGGGCTGTCTTTCAAATGACAGACTGTAATGTCGATGGTGGTTTTTTGGTTTCCCCCGCCTTTACTGTCGTCGGCAATGTCGAGCTGAATAAGTCCCGGTTCTTTTCGCGCGACATCCTCCAATAGTAGACAGACGGCGTCACTTTGACGTGCGGTGGCAGCGAGTAAAGGCACAACATCACTTTCCAATATAAGGTCTGCTGTTTTTTTGCTGCGGCTTGCGTGCGTGTTCATGATGTCATGCAAGACATATTTTTGCGGTAAACTGGCAATGGGGTGATTTAGCAATTCGGACCATGAGATTGTCTTTTTGCCCGTGAGGGCATGCCCTTCGCGCACATAGGCGCAGATGCGGCGTGTATGGATGGCGTGTGCAGCAATTTCCGCAGAACGAGGTTGCCGGCTTAACACACCTATATCTATGTCCCCGACAAGTAGTGCGCTCTCAACTTCATGGCCGGACATTTGTTTTAAACTTAGTTTTATGCCTGGGTATGCTTTGAGGAAGCTTCCTATTGGGTCAGCAAGTACATAGGAAGCGATGGTGATGGGGGCCGCAACACGAATTTCTGCCTTCTCTAATGCGCGGAACGATAACATCTCAGCTTTTGTTTTTTCCGCCTGAGCGAGAAGTGCCCGCGCCCGTTTATAGAAATGGTAACCCTCAGCGGTTGGCTGTACGGTCCGGCCAGTGCGTGCGAAAAGCGCAACGCCGAGTTCGGCCTCTAAATTCTGTATGGCGGTGGTGAGCGATGGCTGGCTTACATGAACAGCCAAGGCCGCTTTGCGCATGCCGCCTTCGTCTACTACGGCGGTGAAGTATCGTAATTGTCGTAAATCCATGGAAGCATAATGATAGTTTAAAGCTATCAAATCAATAGAATGTTGATATTTGAATGATCGGTTGGGCAGGCGTATTTATGTGGCGGTCATAATAATAGGCCGCCAACGGTTTGGTGATTACTGAAAGGAATATTGGCATGCCTGCAACCCCCATTTACCGTGCGATGGTTTTCATGGCAGTTTACGGCATCATTCAGTCGCTAGTTTGGGGGGTGGTACGCCATTTGGGGAGCGATCTTTCCACAGCGACCCTGTTTTTCTTCCGCAACTTGGTTGGTTTCCTGACAATTGTGCCGCTTCTAATGAAAACTGGTCCAAGCATGCTTAAGACTAACCGGTTTCCTTTGCATGCTTTACGGGCTTTGGTTGCGCTGCTAGGAGGTTTTGCTGCCTTTTATGCTGTGTCGCGTGCACCGCTTGCGTCAGTAACGGCCATTACTTATGCCGCACCGATTTTTGCGAGTGTGTTCGCGATGGTGTTTTTCCGGGAGGGTATTAGTTGGCACCGTATAGCAGTATTGCCTGTTGGTTTTGTCGGTGTGTTGATGGTGCTGCGCCCAAGTTTCGATATTGAATTTGCAGGTATGATTGGAGCTCTTATTACCACGGTGACAACTGCGATCGCTTTTCTTGCTGTAAAAAGTCTGTCATCGACAGAGCGCTCGGAAACTGTAGTTGCTTACCCGTTTGTGTTGATATTGCCTGTAAGCGCCGGACTTGCCTACTTTGACTGGACAATGCCATCTGCTGCACAGTTTCCGCTGGTTGTTACGATGGGGCTTGGTATTGCGGCATCGCAATATTGTATGGTGAAGGCCTTTTCCCTTGCGGATGCTAGCGCAGTGCTGCCGATTGACTTTATGCGGCTTGTTGCAGCAGCAGCTATTGGTGTGACGTTTTTTGGCGATGTTCTGGACGTTGAGGTGTTGGCTGGGGCGTTGGTCATACTTGCCGCTGCTGTTTATACCGCTCGGCGTGAAAAGAAGATTACAAGCCCAGTAAAGGGCGTCCCGCAGCGCGCATAGGTGGGTGGTTGCGTATAGTGACAAAAAGCTCGTAATTTGGTCGGTGTGCACTATATAGTTCGAAGTATACCAAAAGCGCTCACATTCTGTGGGTGCTTTTTTGCTCATGGCTGATCTGTGTTTTAACTCTGTACGTTATCTAAGGGTATAAGGATGAATAGTCGCGCGCACTTTGTTGTGTTTATCGTGTATGCCTTTGCATTCTTTGGCATTGCATTGCCGTACCCTGTGGTGACGCCGCTTTTTTTAAACGGCGATATTGTCACGGACTTCTCGCCTGAGGTTGCACTTGGTATTGTTATGGCGGTCTACCCGCTTGGGCTGTTCCTAGGGGGCGGTACGCTTGGGTCATACTCAGACCAATATGGTCGGCGTCCGGTGCTGCTTGCGGCGCTTTTCATTACGTCGCTTGGTACACTTTGGTCAGCTTATGCGATATGGACAGGTGACTTTTACCAGCTGGTGATCAGCCGTCTGGTTACGGGTTTTTTCGAAGCAAACGGCAGTATTGCCCGTGCCATGCTGATCGATATGGAAAAAGGTGAAAGCAAAGCGTCTTCCTTCGCACTTCTGAGTGTGGGGGCATATGGTGGGTATTTGCTCGGACCAGTGCTGGGTGGTTTCTTGGCAGAATACGGTAATGCGTTACCTTTTGTTGTCGCGGCGATCTTCGGCCTTGCGGCGCTCACACTTGCGGCTATTTGGCTTCCGGAAACTAACGCGCGTGTGGTGGCTGAAGGCGGTAAAGGTGATAAAAGGCCGAGTGTTTTTGCTATGCTTAAATCACATGTCATGTTCCGGCAGGTTCTATTGGCACATTTCCTTTTGACGATTGGTATCAATACTTTCTACCAATTCTATCCGATGTTCCTTGTAAAGCGTTGGGGGCAGGGGCCTGCGGAGATTGCACTCACCAATGTGTTCTTTACTGCGGCAATGATTTTATTTGCTCTGAAGGGTGTACCGAGGCTTGAAAAAATGATGTCCCTTGGCAAAAAGCTGATGTTGTCAAGTGTTGTGTACGGCGTGTTAATGTCGGCAATTTTACTGGCACCAACAAATGCTTCGGGCATCGTTATTGCGACTTTCATTGGTTTTGCGGTCGCGGTCATGAATGCTGCGTCCCCGGCTTTCTTAAGTAGGGAAACAAAAGGCGAGTTAGAGCAAGGAGCTGTGATGGGGGCTATGACTTCAAGTTTCTGCCTGGCGCAAGTTGTGATCAGTGTGGCTGGCAGTAAGGTAGCGGTTAGTGGTATTGAGTATACTTTTATTATCGGTAGTTTTGCTGCCTTCTTAGGTGTTTTGCAGGTGCAGAAGGTTCGTAGAGCAGTGCGCGTTGCGGCAATTACTCGATAGCTCCGTTCTCTCGCCTTTGGACTATTCCCAAACAAAAATGTAGGTTACGCCCTTGCGAGGTCAGGTTGTGATGGGTACTCTAGGTTTTCATGCATAGTCAATCGCGAGGATTCTATGAAGTTCAGCAGTACAATAGAAAAGGGCAATTGTGTTCTTACTGTAACGGGCGCTCTTGCCTTTGCTGACCATAAAGAATGGCGGCGGCTTTGCCAGCTAGCGCTCGAGGAAGATGCGCAAATCTGTATTCTCGATATTCGTCAATTGGAGAATATTGATTCTGCAGGGCTTGGTATGATTTTAGCTCTCAGAACTTGGGTGGAGCGCAAAAATATGGACCTGCGCCTTCGCTATGAGGCGGATAACTTTGTGGGTTCGATGATGCAGCTTGTGAAGTTTGATACGATGCTGATGGTGGATACGCCATAGGGGCACTCTTCAATTGCTGAGATGATTTATGGACCCTGCTGAATTCAGAACACTCCGGCAAAGCTTGCTTTTGAGTGAAAAAGAAATCTCAATGCTAACGCTAGCAAAAGAGGGGCGTGTGAAGGCATGGGAAGCGGGTATTACCCCAATACCAGAAGCTGAAGCAGGGCTGCTCCAAGATATTGACCGAAAAATCAACCAATCGATGTCTGATGTATTAGGTGCTGTTGGAAATAAAAAAGAAGTGACGCTAGTGCGTTTCAAGGACTCGCGGCAATTTGAGGCTAAAGGGCCTAGTCTGCGCCCAATTCCCCAGTTCCTTTCTTTCAGATGCCACTGCGCCTTGATTATGCGGTTGGCTATAGTGTTTCGCGCTGCGGGTAAAACTGTGACCATTCAATACCTCAAATAGAATTCAAGAAGTTTCGCGCTTGTTAACCAAACCGAAACTGTCTCTGCGCAATCATGTCTAGGCACACTGGGGGTGTTTCTTTTGTTATCTGCAAGAAGCGCGCACGGGAGAGTGTTGATGAAACGTTTGGCAGACATATGTTTATATTGCTTGGCGATTTTTTGTTTGATGCTTTTAGCTCTCTTTTTGCCTCATGCGGGGCAGAATGTGATGGTGGTTACAGGGCATGGTTCATCTATCTATAGTCTTCTTGAAGGCACGGATGGACGTGTAGTGGAACAGCTGTCTTCGGGTAGATATATAGTACAAGGCGAAGAATTAGATTTGGTTACTAGGCTATATAAAAATGGGGCGTTCTTGGTGGTAAATGCACCGCCGAGATTTGGGTGTGCCCAGCCTGCTAAAGATATTCTAGGCAAGTTCTACTATAAGGAAATATAATGAATACTATCGATGATATCCGCAGCGCCGTATCGCGCTATCTGATTATTTTCTTATGGCTTCATCTGCCCGTAATCGCTCTGGCTTCCGTCATGATTGACCAAGATGGTCTGCTTTGGGTAATGCTTATTGGGGCTCTAATTGCAGCCGTGCCGACAGCTGTTTCGGTAACGCAGGGGCGAGGCGAGACGTTCCAGTATATGCTGGGGGTCTCATTGGTTCTGATGGCGGCATTGCTTGTGTTTGTATACCGCGGTCACCCATGGCAAATCGATGTCCACATGTATTTCTTTGCCTCCATAGCGCTTTTGTCTCTTTTATGCAGGCCTCAAGTTATTATTGTATCTGCTGCTGTGATTGCTGTGCACCATTTGCTCTTTAACTTTATCGTGCCTAGCTGGGTTTTCCCTGAGGGCGCTGCGATCGGGCGCGTACTTCTTCATGCGGGCGTGGTCGTTATTGAGACTGTGGCATTATTCTGGATGGCAAGCCGCCTTCTTGATGTTTTCGATAGCGCGGTAAACGCTGAAAAGCGTGCGGCTCAGGAAGCCGAGCATGCATTGAAGGAAGCTGCCGAAGCTGCCAGTGCGCGGCAACAAGCTGAAGAAGCACTTGCTGCAGCTACACAGGCGAAAAATGAAGTTGCAAATATTGAGACAGAAAATGACTCGGAGCGGGTGCGTCTCGCAGATGAAGCTGCTGCGACACGTATTAAGCTTGCATCTGACTTTGAGCAAAGTTTTAGTGGTTTATTGGCTGAAATAGCGGAAGTGTCTCACGAGCTTGAGAAGGAAACTGAGCTTCTGAGCCAGATTTCTACGGATACTGAATCAGCTATGTCGGTGGCAAATACTGCAACCGGTAACGTCACCGATAATGTGAATAGTGTTGCTGCTAGCGCAGAAGAAATGTCAGCTTCAATCAGTGAAATCTCTAGGCAGGTGGAAATGAGCACATCCGTCGCAGGCCAAGCGCGGAACTATGCCCAGGAAAGTGAGAACCGTATTAAGGAGCTCGCCGACCGTGCCGATAAAATTAATGACGTTTTGAAAATGATTGGTGATATTGCTGAGCAAACTAACCTTCTTGCGCTGAATGCAACGATTGAGGCGGCTCGTGCAGGTGATGCAGGCAAGGGTTTTGCTGTGGTTGCAAGTGAAGTGAAATCACTTGCTAATCAGTCTGCAAATGCTACCGAGGAAATTGGTAAATTGCTTGCTGGTATTCGTGATGCTACCAATGAGGCGGTTGAGGTGAACAACCAAATTGTACAGGTCGTGGGCCAAATTAGCGAAAATTCCGCCAGCATTTCAGTTGCGATAGGTGAGCAGTCCATTGCTACGCAGGAAATTGCACGGGCAGCTCAAATGGCGGCCACTGATACGGTGGAGGCAGGGCGCTCGGTTAGTGAGCTTAACGGCGTTGCTGGTAGGGTTTCTAAGGCTGCAGAAATGACAGCTGGGGCAGTGGGTGTTCTTTCCGATAAAACAACATCACTGTCGGATGAAGCAGATATATTTATCAACGCGCTTCGATCTTGATGTAATTTAGAATATTCTTCCAATACGGGGGTGCTTGATGCGCCCCCGTTTTTATATGTTTTTGGTGGATATTTTTATCAGATTAGAAATTCTTTTCTAAAATATTTATCATGGTCTGTTGACAGCTGTAATTTTTGCGGCTTATAAGTTGGTTCAACGGCGAAAAGCCATTTGCGTGGTGCAAGTGAAATTTGCTGAACGGATTGAGATAAAATGACCACTCTTTGGACATGTAAACATAATGACAAGCTCGTCGCGCTATTTATGCGCGGTCAAGCCGGCGTCATTATGGGCGTCCGGGAGGCGGTCTCCAGAGTGAAATAACAACCTGACAAGTTGCACTGCTGAAGCCAAGATATCCTCCCAGACCGAAGCGTCCCGGAGGATTTTTTATTTTTAAGGCTACAGCGAAAGACAGTGTGACGTGACCTATCAGATTAATAAAACAGCGAGACGTTTATCCGAGCATGCGCAAGATGCCGGTGCCGATAAATTGAAGGTCTTGTCAGTTGTTCACACTGAAGAGCAGCTGTTCCTTGCTCGGAATTTTTTAAAATTAAGTAGTATTACAGCAGCCTATAAGGGTTTTTTGTGCGCCAGTATTTTGCTGCTCAATAGCATGGATATACGAGCTGTGCGTGACAGTTGAAAAGAAAAACTAACCACGCGGTCGATTAATACCGCAGACAATAGAGATTGACGATGACATCGACGAGACAAAATACAGCAGTTTTCCCCCCAGCGTGCCTTTTTTCCCGTTACGGGCACGCGCTCCCTTGGCGGGCTACTTCAATCGACCCTCTCTCCGGTCGTGGGGTGGCCCGTCAACAGGGCGCTTATGGTGTGAGTATTGCTGAAAATGAGGACGCTCATGGTCCTAAAGAGCAGGAATCCCGAGTCTATAGGTGAGGATAGAGATGTGGGGAACTACAGGTTGGCAAATTTCTCCATCTCTTTAATGAAACGACACGAAACTGTAACGATGAAGACAAAAACATAGCGAACTTTAGGCGAATTTTTGCCTCAATTATAAACGCAAATACCACTCAGGCACATAGGAGGGCTTGAAAAATGGCTATATTTTTTAACACCCGCAAGGAAACACACCCTGCTTTCCGCACTACCTCTGCGCACCCCATTCGGCTTGGGGATGAGCAGTGGCCAACCGTGGAACATTATGTGCAAGCCCAGCGTTTTGAGTGCAAAAAACTACAGGCCGAAGTGCGCGCTGCTATGTATGCATTTGAAGCGAAGGCTTTAGCGCGCCGTAGGCCGGATGCCCTGCGCAATGATTGGGAAATTGTGCGCGATGAGGTTATGGAAACGGCAATTCGTGAAAAATTTAGGCAACACCCTTGCTTGCGAGATGCCCTGAAAGCAACGGGTGATGCGGAAATTATTGAAGCGTCGCCCGTAAATACTCACTGGGGTGTCGGTGCGGAAGGGACGGGTAAAAACATGCTTGGCCGGATCATGATGAAAGTGCGCGATGAATTTCGTAAAAGCTTCGACCAATCTAGCAGCAAGCCAGAAAACAGGTTAGGGTAGTCAAATGAATGCGATATTACAGTTGCCGACACCAGCGTCGGCTCGGCATAGGTTTGAAAAATTCAGGTCGAGCCTGCCACTTTCTGTTGCGCAGGCCCGTCGGGGGTTTGGCGGATATATCATGTTTGACTTTGGCACTGAGCAAAGCCGTGATGCAATTACCAATGAACCCCAATATGATTGGCATCTTTGGGTCTCTATGTGTGATTGGGATTTGTATAAAGGAGAAAGCCGTATCTTGTGGCGGCGTGAAAGTGATAATGCTCTGGCGGGTGCGATCCTTGGGCAGCTAGCAGGCGAAAGACTTTTGGATGTTGAGCATGATAGCCAGGATGATTGCTTTGTCTTTGTCTTTAGTGGCGGATACCGCCTAAACTTGGACCCCGATTTTTATGATTATGACGCTAGTGATGATCTCTTTATGCTGTTTGAGCATAACAAGCATGATTGTCTTTCATATAGTCCTGGTAAGCACTTTTATCAGGCTGCCTAAGTGAGAAGATTAAGGGCTAGTGCCTGCGTGTGTTGGCTTTTTTTGAAACTAGTGTTTGGTATTTGGTACGTCCAGCGAGCGGCCATGCCGTTCGGAAAGTTGTCGTAGTTTGCCGTTTTTCTCCGCAGCGGCAAGACGCTGATTGACAAATTTTATCAGCTCTCGGGTTTGTGGTGTAGGGTGGCAGGCAAGATACAGCGTGTATGATTCCAACAGGAAAGTTGGATCATAGACAGGCCAAGGTCCATTTAGCTTCCTAAAAATGGTTTTCACGGACGGCAGGGATGCCAGCATTAAATCAACACGGCCCGCCATCAATATCTCTGTGCGTTGTAGGTCCGTGTCTGTATGGACGATGGTGAGGCTTTGCTCTTTGAAGGGTTGGAGATAACGGGAGCCAGTTGGGGCCGCAATCCTTTTGCCTGCCATGTCTTCTGGTGTTGCAGGCGGAATTGTGCCTGGTGCTGAGAAAACGACAACTTGGTTATGGGAAAAAGCACGACTTTTAATGAATTTTTCAGGCACTGGGCGCCCAAAATGTTTGGAAAGTGTTCTCAGGTTAGATGGCAGACGGCATGATCGAGGGTCTGCATTAAAGAGATGAGCCGAGCGCATATGAGGTGTTATTTGTAACTCGTAAGCGATCATGCCTGATGGCATGATGAGATCAAGAAGGTCTTTGTAGTAACTGCTATGATCAGAGGAGTCTGAGAAACTGCTTTCTGGCGTATAGATACGAACAATGTGACTGTCGCTATTATCCGCATAGAGGCCTATGGTAAAAGCAATACTAAGAAGGTTACCAAAAAAGAGATAAAGTAGTTTGTTGACTGTAGTCCGTAACGGCAAAGTTCCACCATCTGTGCTATGATCCTCTGACATTCTACTTTTGAATCATATAATTTTAGTAAACAGAGATACTTTTAAAATAGGTGTAATACACTTTAAGATAGAATTATATTCTATAATAGTTGTTTATTTTTTAGTTTTGTCGGTAAGTGCCTTTTTTGAAAAGATTCTTTCTCAGTGCAAGGTGTCCCCCCTCAGGGTATAGTTATGCTCTGAGTAGATCGTATAATTGGTAACGCACGATAGCTGATATATATCGCATGCAGGGCTTTGGGGGTCATCATGCAATTAAACGTTAAAGATAATGAAACTGATCGTTTGTTGATGGGAACGGCCTTTGATATTGGGTTATTCTTTTTGGCGGTGGTATTACTATTTTTGGTGGCTGTGATGCCGAGTAATTCCTTGGCAAGTGGTGCCGTACCTGGCGAACCTGTTGTTTGGTATTCTTTTTATGTCAGCGCTCCCATTGCATTTCTTTGGATTAGCGCTTTTTTGCAACGTCGCCGCCGTGTTTTAAAGGGGCGGGGCTCCAGTGTTTTGCCGGAAGAGCTCTCCGCTATTTATAGCTTGGTCAATGGGCTAATCGTTATTGGGATTGGTGGTTGGTTAGTGTATGCGGGCTTGAACGCTTTTTTGGACAGGGGGCAACAGCAAACTTACTATACGCATGTGCTGGATAAAGTAGTTGAAGAGGGTGGCCGTTTTGAGAATTTTCAGCTGGTACTTTCCAGTTTGAAACATGAAGGCGGCACACTTGTATTGAATGTAACAAGTGATTTTTATGACCAAGTTGATGCAGCAGACAGTTGTCTTCGTTTAGTGGTCCGCCCGGGTGCTTTTGGTCATGAATGGATTGTTGAAAATGAGCCATACAAATGGCCTGACATGACAGCCGATAAAGACTGGCAATATCATTGCCGCATTGCTCGCGAGCAGAAAATTAAACTTGTTGATTCATTTTCCTCCGGGCTAAGTCGGTTTTAGGTGTTTGACGGGTCAGTATAGTACCGATTTGTGTATTCTTTAAGTGTCCCTGAAACAGTTGTTCTTCTACTTGTGAGGTTGCGAATAAATCGCACAAGGTGTGATTAAGGTTATAGCAACCAATCTAGAATAGTGTTTAGCCTACCTTTTTTGCCGGAGCTAAGAAAGGGCAAGCATCGTGCCGCGGATAAAGAAGAAGCTGTTTTCACTGCTGTTACCTTCTGTTTTGGTTGTGTTGGTCGGAGGGCTTATTACAGCGTTTGCCAGCTACTGGATATATCAATCAGAGAAAGATGCAGCACGCGCTGAATTTGACACGCATGCCGCTATGCAGGTTGGGAAGCTTGAAAGCTTGCTAGCTGCCAATTTTGACTTGTTAACCGCGACGGGCTCACTCTTTCAGAATGTTGGCATTGTTGACCGCGAGGTTTTTGCCGACTTTGCAAAACCACTTCTTGAGAGCCATTCAGGTATTCGTACTCTTGCTTGGGTGCCGATGGTCAGGAATAGTGATAAAGCAGAAATTGAAGCTCTGGCACGCGCAAGAGGCTATTCTGATTTTCAAATATCTGAAAGAGCAGAGGACGGTAGTGTACGCCCCGCTAGCGAGAGGACTGCCTATTTTCCGGTTTATTATGCAGAACCTTTTGAGGGTGTGGGTTCGTCCATAGGCGTAGACCTTGGCGCTGACCCTGTTAGGCGCACTGCGATGGAAATGGCCTGGTCTAGTGCAGAGCTTGGCGCAGCAGCGCCTTTGGCTCCCTTGCATACACAAAATTCGTATGGGCAGGCGGACGTGTTTGTCTTTATGCCGGTTTATACTGCAGGTACTAATGTGAAGGATCTTTTGGCACGTAGTCAGGGGCTTTCGGGGTTTGCAGTTGCGGTTCTTGATGCGGGCGCTTTTGTAAAATCCGTCTTGAAAGAAATGCCGCAGCTTGATGTTGATCGACCTACTAGCATCTATATTTATGATGTAGCGCAGGATGGCAGCGTAAAGCCGCTTTATTTGCCGTTGAAGGCAATGAACGGCGGAACAGCAGCCGGTTATTTGGGGCTGATTGACCAATATTACGATCAGGGAGTTACCGTGCACGGCAGGCAGTGGCGCGTAATCGTAAAGCCGGAATATCAGTTCACAGCAGCAGGTGGCTTGGTGCCTTCAGTTGCTAGTATTGGCATAGCCTTTACCATGATGGTTGCCGCTTACATCTTGATGTTACGGACACACAGCGCTGAAATGCGGGCTGCTTTTGCCACTCAGTCAGGCGAGCTGCGGGATGCGCAGCGCCGCGCAACGGGTGCGCGCGGTGATATCGAGGAAGCAAACAGGGCTAAATCTGTGTTCTTGGCAACTATGAGCCATGAACTGCGCACACCTCTTACGGGGGTGATTGGATATATTGACTTACTCTGCAGCAAAATAACAGACCCTGAACATCGGCAATTGATGGACAAATTACGGCAGGCAGCAAACGCGCAGCGGGCGATTGTGAATGATGTGCTTGATTATTCCCGAATTAGTGCGGGTACGCTTGAGATGGAGCATGAACCCTTCAAGCTGCAAGATGTTATTGATGCTGCTGTTAGTACGTATGGCACGATTGCTAAAGATAAGGGAGTAATGGTTGGATGCCGTGTTTCGCCAGGTATGCCACATGGCTTTATTGGGGACCCTGCACGCTTGCAGCAAGTCGTGAACAATTTGGTGTCGAACGCTGTAAAATTCACTCATAAAGGCAGTGTGACGGTTCATGTTAACAGTGAAATCATTGCGGGTGACAACTGCGCAATTAACATTAGCGTGCAGGATACAGGCATCGGCATTGCGCCTGACCGTATTAACAGTTTGTTTGAACCTTTTGTTCACACAGAGAATGTTACCACGCGCGAATTCGGTGGTACTGGGTTAGGGCTTTCGATTTGTAAAGAAATTACCGAGAAAATGGGTGGTTCAATTTCTGTTGAAAGTAAAAAGGGCTGGGGTTCAAAATTCACTGTTTCATTGGTGTTGCCGATTAAAGAGTTTGATGATGCAGCTCAGAAAGAACATAGTC
>CAXBKT010000047.1:0-20809 GCA_963976155.1 uncultured Kordiimonadaceae bacterium
AAAGCCTCCAATAATAAAATACTAAACTAAGCCCAAATCATTCGACGACGGACAATGCAGATTACGGTGGCCATTTGAAATGCTGAGGCAGGTATAAAGGCCTTTTTGTAAAATTAGTTCCTAAAAACAACATGCGTGACTATGATGGCAAGTATGCGATTACGACATATCGAAATCTTTTATGCTGTCTACGCGACGGGCTCCATTAGTAATGCCGCCCGAATGTTAAATGTAACACAGCCAACAGTAAGCCAAATTTTACGTCATGCAGAAGACCAATTGGGTTATAAACTATTCCACCGCGTACGGGGTAGGCTTGCACCGACAGAAGAGGCGGAATCTTTATTCCCAGACACTCGTGAAATCTACAAAAAGATTTCTACTTTGCGGGTAAAAGCACAAAACTTAAAAAAACGAGGCGACGGTTGTCTCCGCATAGCGGCAGTGCACAGTCTTGGTCTACAAATATTACCCAAAGCAGTTGCATATTTTGGCAAAGCCCACCCTGATCTAGAGTTTGATGTGCAGATCTATAATTATAGCGAACTAATAAATGCTCTAAACAATCGTGAAAAAGACATTGGCTTGGTGATTAATTGTCCCGAAATTAATGGATTTTCTAAACGCAAGCTTAGTAACGGTGAGGCAGTCTGTATTTATTCACAAGGTGAATTTGACAATCATCCCACCCGTTTGGAGATGCAAGATTTAGCAAATAGAGATTTTGTAGGTGTTAGTGAAAGCGGCCCCATAGGAGACTTATTGAATCAGCGGTTACTTGAGGAGGATATGGTTCTTAAATCAACCATTACCACCCAAACTTTATATGTTTCCCGCGATTTAGTAGCACAAGGCGTTGGTGTTTCTATTGTAGATGAATATACAGCGCGCAGTCTAAATGATGGTAGCCTGTCCTTGAAAGGATTTAACCCACCTCTGAACTTCACAGTAGATGCGCTTTTTCTTGAAGATCATCTTCTATCAAAGACCAGTGAAAAATTTCTGAACTTTTTAAAGCAGGAATATTTAAGCACTGCCCTACCACGGCCTAAGGCTAAGGTGCAGCAAGAGACACAGAATAAAGAGCCAGTAAGCGGACATAAAAATTGACGGTATTCCGTCTTAGGCTGTAATTATAGCCATACAAAAACAGAGTAAAAGATAATGGTTGGGAAAGAGCCTAGCATAAAAGCAAAAATATTTGCTGAGCGTTTAAACGCTGGACCGCTTTCGGACATTGAAGCCGGTGAGCTAGAAACATGGCTTGCAGAAGATGATGCTAGAGCAGCTGAGTATCGTGCGGCCTTAGAGTTCGTGGGACATCATGAAGATGCAACAGAAACTGATAGCCACCAGGAGTTCAGCCCTTTCTATAGCCGAGAGACTGGTAGCACTAAGCCCACGTTTAAAAGTTGGCATGTGCCGCTGTCTACTTTTGCATTTGGTCTTGCTCTAGCGGTTAGCTATTTTTTGTTTTTTGTCCAAGTAGAAGAAATTGAAGCACCTACTATCCCCTATCATCAAACGGCTATAGGGGAACGAGAAGAAATAGCGTTGCCTGATGGGAGCCGTGTCACTTTAAATACAAACTCTCGTGTTTTGGTTGATTTCTCATCTACTCGCCGTCACATCATCTTAGACCGGGGAGAAGCTTTCTTTGATGTAGAGCGAGATACTGAGCGCCCCTTCACAATTGATGTAGGCGCACGGGTAATTACTGTCTTGGGTACCAAATTTAACGTTAGACTCTATCCTCGTGAAATTACGGTATCTGTCATTGAGGGCACAGTTGCGATGCATAATCGTGACAATGTTATAAGTTCTGTTGAAGATTTTACGACAACTCTTAATAAGATTGAAACCGAGGGTACTGCAGATGACGGAGCATACAGGCTCGACGCAGGCGCTTCCGTTACACTCTCACTTGATAGCTCGCAGTATGTAGCAGCTAAAACCAGTAATGTTGATCAATTTGATAGTTGGCGGTACGGTATTTTAGTGTTTGACAATGAGCCGCTTGGTAAAGTTATTCGGGATATTAATCGTTATGACTCCCGCGATATTATAATCGGCGGACCAGACATCGGCCAATTGAAGTTCAGTGGTGTTTTTCACATTGATCGTACTGAATCAATTTTGACGGCGCTCGAAGCCGTCCTGCCTGTCCAGATCAATGAAGTAGAAAACCAGCTTATCATTACTACAAATACTGTTGCGCCCGTTAAAGATTAAGTAAAAACCCTCAGTTTTCTTTTACTAAAATCTGGGGATTGCCGCCACCAAGAAAATGTGGAGAATAGGTCTCAAGGGGACCTATAGCATTAACATGGGTAATACCCCTGCCTTTTTGACGCGTTATAAACAACGCTTACAACAGTCGCGAGGATTATCTATTCTTATGGGGTTACCAAGAGCTAAAGCGTATTACCTTTTAAGGAATGACTTTAGAAATTTCTTGCTTACTAGCGCCGCCACTATTTTACTGTTTTCCTCAGTTGCTTCTGCGCAAAAAACACCGCGCGAGATAGACCTAAATGCTCAGACGGCGGATCAATCCCTTTTGAAAGTCGCCCAAGAATTCGGTATTCAAATATTCTTTGCCCCAAACGTCATTAAAAAATTTCACACAGCTAAAGTTAAGGGGCTCTTGACCGTTCAAGAAGCCTTAATCCAACTCCTTCGGGAAACAGATTTAAAATTTCAGTTTACTGACCAAAAAACCGTTATTGTAAGCCTCAAAAATCCACCAAAGACAATTGCTCAGCCCCTCCGGAATAACAAAGAACAATCAAAACGGAAAATACAAAAACAGCGATTTGAATCTATAGCCCATGCTGGGTATGGAGGCGATTTAGGAGATAAAGCCTGGGGTACAAATAGTGACACTATTGAAGAAGTAATCGTTACCGGCACGAGGGTGGATCGCAGCACTCTCACAACACCTATCCCCTTAACTGTTTTTGGGCGTGCAGATATTGTATCAGCAGGACACAACGAACTTAGTGACATTTTGTTGGAAATCCCTTCCATTACAAGCAGCTTCAACACTCAGAATGGTCAACTACTCACCCATAGTAGTGGATTGAGCGTTATTAGTATGCGCGGTTTGGGGTCAAACAGGACGCTCGTTTTAGTGGATGGTCGCAGAACGATTTCAAATAGCCCAATCGCCAGTCGTGTCGGACTGGCCACTATACCTACGGGCTTCATTGAACGCGTGGAAGTAATCACGGGGGGTGCTTCCGCAGTATATGGTTCGCAGGCTATCGCCGGTGTTGTAAATATTATCACCCGTAAAAATATCGAGGGTTTCAACATTACGACGAGCGGAGGATATAGCCCAGAAAGCGGTGGAGAAGAAATAACCTTGTCATTCACTGGTGGATTAAAGACAAAAGATGGCCGAGGTAGCTTCTCTTTTAATGTCACCTATGATGATGAAGCTGGCCTAATGGCAGAAGATCGTGATTTTGCTCTAACTTCTGTTAAATTTGATGATGCACAAAACTCGTTAATCGCCCCTAGCCCCAGTAACTCTATACCTGGTGGCAGATTTGAGGGGGAGCGATTTTTCTTTGATGACGAAGGCTTAAAAACCGATTTTAATCTAGCTACTGACGGCTATGAATTTAGGGCTTTGCAAACTTTAATGATACCCCGGGACCGTATTTTGGGTGCTGTTAATAGTCGCTATGAAATCAGTTCTGGTCTCGAAGCTTTTTTGAATATGCAATATTCTTCGATCAACACACGCTCCACTCGTGCACCAGATACAGTCCGAGATTCCCAAGTAGGCGAAATACCTTTGGACAATCCTTTCATCCCAGATGCAATCAGAGCGGATGCTATTGACAGGAACCAAACAGGCCTCAGTTTTAGGCGCAGATTAATAGAAGTTGGTAGACGTGGCCGCTCTGTTAAAAGGGATACCTTCAGATTATGGGGCGGCTTACAGGGGGAAGTATCAGATAGTTTAAACTGGCAAATTCATTATGGCTGGGGCCTTTTTGAACAAGAACAATCGCGTTTCAACGACATCATCAAACCCAGATTTTCACAGGCCCTCAGTGTAGAAATCGACCCCCAAAAACCAGGTTCCTTCAGATGCAAGGATGCTGCAGCTCGCGCTGAAGGGTGCGTGCCTATCAATATATTTGGTGTGGGCACTATTTCTTCTGAAGCGAAGAATTATGTGCGTTTGCAGGATTCACTTGAGGCCACTCTTGTGCAACATGTAGCCTCTACAAGCCTGAGCGGTAACATTGACGGGCTATCAGCTGGTGCAATTAATTTTGCAGCGGGATTAGAATACCGTAGAGAAACGAACGACGTTGCCGTGGATGAATTTACCAGTTCAGGCCAATCGTCATTAACTAATGTGCCTAACATTAATGGTACCTTTGAAGCATTTGAAGGCTTCGGTGAACTGGTTGTTCCCATTTTAGCTAATAAACCTCTAATGCATTATTTGGGCTTTGAAGGCGCACTGCGTATCGCCAACTATAGCATCCAAAATGTCGGCACAGTCTGGAGCTATAAGTTAGGGGCCAACTGGACACCTATTGCCGATTTTCGCTTACGCGCACAGTGGTCACGAGCGCAGAGAGCGCCTGATATTTCAGAGTTTCTCTCCCCACCCCGCGGCGATTTTGATGATGTGGATGATCCCTGCAACAATGTATCCAAGGCATCCACGGGAACCATTGCAGCCAATTGCCTTTCCATTCCAGAAATCGCCGCTGCAGTTGTTGATGAAGGTAGCTTCGTACAGGAAACCCGCAATATCTTTTCACCTAATGGTGGCAACTTTAACTTGCGGGAAGAGGTCGCAGACACCTTTACTGCTGGTATTGTTTTAACGCCAAATTTTTTGCCCGGTCTTTCTTTCGCTGCCGATTATTACGACATTAAAATCAAAGATGCCATTGATGCCATCGATAGCCAGATTATGCTTGATCAATGTTACGGAGACACGCACAGTTTCCCTGATAATATTTTTTGTAGAGAGATACAGCGAAATAACACAGGGCAACTGCTTCAGATAGACAATAACGAGCAAAACCTTACCAGTTTACGCGCAAGTGGGGTTGATATTTCTCTTGGCTATCTATTTAGCCTAGATGATCTAACGGCCATTCCCGGCGCATTCAGTTTACGCTTACTCTACTCTAATATCATCAAGCTGGAAGAGCGCTTCGACGGCATTTTAACCACACCCATTATCAATGATTCTCGAGGCGAAGTGGGAAATCCGGTGCACCGTAGTAGAGCCAGTCTTACCTGGAACAACGATCGCTGGCGTATACGCTGGCGCACTCTTTATACAGGGGCAGTGGTGGATAGTAACCAGCGAGCAGTCAACTTTAAAGTCAGAGGTGTCAATAAACCATTGTTTTTGGAAATTGGGGATGAATGGGTTCATAATGTTCACATCCAATATCGTATGACTGAAAACAAAGATATGACATTGTTTTCTGGAGTGAATAATATTTTCAACAATATGGGGCCATTTCTGCCCGATGGGACTGTGAGCGGCGGCACCAACAATTTCGCCAGTGAATATGGTAGTGTTGGTCGTTTTGTTTACGGTGGCATAGCCATAAAGTTTTAGTTGTTAGTGTGACGCCACATTTGAAATGTTAAAGTACCCAACGAATATGCACACATGCAGACTTGCCTTAAAATATCATAAATTAGGCGGACTCAGTGACTGATTATGCTCCCTGTTGCAAGGCCACCTGACCTGCTTCTCGATGTCATACCGCGCTGCAAGGTAGTTTAGGTTCACGTTGAATTTGGCAGCGCTGGACGCAGTTTCCTTGCGACTGAAGGGGAATGAGGCGAATGGATTGATGCTTCTGGCATGAGATGCATAACTGCCACGCTGGAAACGTAACCGGTTTCTTGCCGAGATTGCTTTTGGCACTACCTTTTTCAAGAACTATAGGTGCCTCTATTGTAAAGAACATTCATTCCCTTGAGCTTCATTCAGTTGGCGTGGCGAATTCGAAAGAGACAAACAGTAAGTACATCGTACCTTATTAAAGCCTGAGCTGTCGGCCCAACCGGATCAACAAAGCAGGGGGCAGGCAAACTTTAAACACAATATTTGAACCAAAACGCCCATTTTCCAGAGAGAATGAGCGTCTCTAATCTCACTTTAGCCAGTTCCGAATTTCGAATGACATATATATTGAGACTCTGTGACTCAATTAATGAGACAGTCCTACCTTTATGACACATAAAGTAGTCAGTTTTTCAAACTGAACAACTGATTACTTTTCATTGCACACCCAGCTAACTCTTGCCTACTAAAAATTGGCTCTGCATCTATAATTGCTGGAAAACACCGTACCCGAAAAAGGTGAATACTACCTTGTTCTTTTGGCCATGATTTATATCTAATTATTCTAAGGAATTAGATATAGCCACATCTAGAAAATAAATATTGGCAATTTTACCATTTTGCAAAACGGCGTAGCCCATGACATGAGAAACGCTCGTGTCAACGGCGCCGGTTTCTCTGGCCTTTATAATATGATGGGTGAAAATATTGTTACCTGATTGAAACCCTTTTTCAAATGGCAAAACAATTTCCACATAGTCTGTATTTTTTTGAATTTTACGAAAGTGGGTGACCATGTTGCCGACACCTTGCACGGCAGTTTTCCCATTCACGTTAATAGCAGCATCATTTGTAAAATAACGCGAAAACCCTTCTTCGGTGAACCCCCCGTCAATTTGAATAGCCGTATTCCACCAGTCAAACATGTTGACAAGTACATTATTCTGACCGCTTTGCGCCTGTAGAGATCCGAGGGAAAGCAGCATGGGTGTAAACAGTGCAATAAATAGTTTATTCACAATAAGTTCCTAATCTCTATTTCCAAGAAAGTGTGTCGTAACGTACGCCGTTTTTATAGACAAGATGCACCTTGTGCCATGCCCAGCGCTCGTTTAATGGGTCAGCACGCAACGAAATAAAGTCTGCGTATTTCCCGGGCTCCAAGGTGCCAATTTTATCGCCGTAACCAATAGCATCCGCAGATACTGCGGTGGCGGACCGAATGGCATCCATGGGCTCAAAACCACCTTCAATTAAATACTCTATCGCGTTACCAATGCCGCCGTAATAGAGTGTATCAAGGCCTAAGCTAATTTTTACACCAGCCTTAAAGGCAGCGAGGGCTTGGCCTTGTTGAGTTTTATTTGAAGGAAAAAAGTCACGCTTGGCACGATGAGATTCGCCGTCTTCATAGGCGCGGTCCTCTGTGCGAACTTCTGGGTTGTCTTCCAAAAATTGAAAATACTGTTTGCGCCCATATTCGATCCAGTCCGCAGGGCCAGTTGCAACATTATCTAAATAATCCCATGTGCTTTCATCCGGGCGAAAGCCAACATAAACAAGCGGTGTCAAGCTAACTGAAACATCGTGCTTGACGAGCATTTTAATAATTTCGGGTGTCATGGGGCGCGCATGTTCAATATTATCAGCACCTGCAAGGATAGCCTTTTTTATGGATGATCCCCAGCGACCCGTGCAGTGAACAGTAACTTTCATACCCCAACGGTGGGCTTCACTGACAATCGTCTTTAATTCTTCGTCGGTATACATTGTCTCTGTTGGTGACAGGTCAATCATCAAAATTTTGAACCATTCAGCTCCGTCCAGTGCATCTCGGCGCACTTTCTTAATGATCTCCGATGCGCCATCTACCCATGCATCTGCTGACCCGTGACCTCCAGTTGGTGTGATGCCTGTGCCGCCGTAGATTATGCGAGGGCCCGGTACGATGCCCTTTTTTATCCCTGCTTTGATATAAAGATCGACTGGATTATCAAGGGACCCAGCAGAGACCATGCGCATAGTTGTGACACCTGACAAAAGAGAAGCCCGTGCGTCGCGTACCATATAGAGCATTTGTTCAGCACCAGGGGCCTGACCCTGTGCATTCAAGCCTGACACACCGCCTAGACCCCCTGCGCCGTACCTGAGATTCAGGTGGCCGTGCGTATCAATTAGGCCAGGCAAGATGGTTTCCCCCGAAGCATCAACAATTGTTGCTCCTTTCGGAATTACAATATCCGATTTCTTCCCAATCGCCTCGATGAGGTTATTATGTAGGATAATAACACCATTCTTTATGGGTTCCCCACCTCGGCCATCAATGATTTGACCGGCAAGTATGGCGGTAACCACAGGTGAATTCTCATCAGCATATGCCGTGAGAGGAGAAAGACCGGCTATTATGAAAACGGAAAGTATACGGGCGATAAGACGGAGCCGTATGATCGAGAAAAAACCTGATTTTCTTGCCCTTTGCCTATTGGTTTCGACCATTATTTTACCCTTGCTCTTTATGTGTGCGGTATATTTCCAGTTAAAAAACACACCAATATTGCACCGATAGGACACGAGTTTATAAATTGTTTAAATAACAAATTATGTATATATTTGTTGTGTTTTAAACAACGCTTGGGTGTTTGTGAAAATTTAGGCCGGAGCCCTATTTCTTTGAGGCGATAAGGGTGTTGATGGCAAGTGGCTTGGCTGGCCATTGAGCATAGAAAGGACCAATTTCCTCAACCGTTATATTGCGGTGTGCCTGAATGAGAGCGACAGAATTTGCATAACACAGCCGGCCTTGACAGAGCCCCATACCAGCGCGAGTCAATAGTTTAACCCCGTCTGCTTTTGTTACGGCAGGGTTGGTTTTAAGAGCTTCTTTAACGGTGCCATACCTTACATTTTCGCAGCGACACAGCAAACTTTCGTCGGATGCCATGCCAAATAATAGTTGAACAGATAACCGGGATAGTTGGTTTAGGAACTGTGCAAACTTATTATGTTTTTTGAGTTGCTTTCTGCTGTACACACATCTTTTTTGAGCGGTGGCGTTGGACAGGAGCTCAAGCGACCTAGCGATACCCGTTCCGGCAATGAAACCTTCTGCATGGCCTGCATCTGCGCCGGTCATGCCTGTTATTTCACCAGCCACAAAAAGGCCGCCAATATTAGTTTCCATCCAATCTGAATGGCATATTGTCCACCCGCCATGCGTATCTGTCCATTGTGCCTTTGCACCTATCTGCCTAGCGAGCTCTGAAGATACTTGAAAACCATAACAAAGCCCCAAAGTGTCCGCCGTAAGTACACGCTCTGGCTTGTCTTTTCTGATTTCCCCTTTTGGGGTTACAGACTGTAACGTTACAGAAGTAACATGCTCGGAGCCTTCTACTTTCTTGATGGCACAGCTAAACAGTATCGGTACACCAGCTTTTTTAATACGCCAAATGCTCAGCGCTGCTACTGCGAAAGTGCGCCAATGGCTTAGTAAGATGCTCGGTTGTTTCCATGCACTGAATAGACAGACGGGCGACTGACTAAAGGCAATAGCTTTTACTTTGCCGCCTGCTGCAATGATTTGCTCTGCAACAACCAGCTGCAAGGGATGTGCCCCTGCTAAAACGAAGTTTTCACCCACGCAGATCTGCTGGCTCTTTAGAAGGGTTTGAATGGCACCTGTCCCCATAACGCCGGGTGTGGTTGCACCGGGGAATACTACTGGTCGCTCATAGCAACCAGTGGCAATCAGCACTTTTTTGGCTCTTAAACTGTCTAGTCCATTGGCATCCAAAATCCATAACTGAAATCCCCTATCTGTGCCTTCATCTGATATAGTGTTTAAACCAGATACAGTTGTTTGCATCTGCCATGTAACTTGCGAACTGTTTTCTAAACGCTCTAGAAGGGCTTTTAATTTTTTATACAGGCCCCCCTTAAGCCAACCACCCACCCGAAACTGCTTGGGGGGCTGTCGCATAATCTGGCCGCCGATACGAGGCTGTTCATCTATAATTATGACAGATGCACCTGCATGAGTGATCTGCTCTACAGCAGCCAATCCGGCAGGACCAGCCCCAATGATGGCTACATCATATATGTCAGGATGGGCTGTCACGTGGCGAAAGTTTCAGCATAAACGCCAATATAGATTTTTTGGCCGGGCTTTACGGGTACCATACAAGCCCGCAGTTTAGAGGGCAGAGCGGAAGTAGTAGGGTCTATCACGGTGACAAGGCAATCATAACACACACCCATATTACAAAACGGGGCACGAGGTTTGTTATCTTTGTCTAGTTTGCAGGTTGAATCATCTGACAGTAAGATCACGGAGGCAATAGTTTCGCCTTCAAAGGTGGCAACCTTCTGGTCATTTAAGCTAACGGTACATGCTGGGCCGCGCTTTACACCTTCTATAATTCGGCAAGCCATGTTTCACCCTTCCGCCATAAAATTATTGATGTGCCCAAAACGCCCCGGACTATAAAGCGAGATGTCATGACTGGTTTTGCCCGCCATCATCAATTCGCTAATCAGCGTTGCATAAACGGGCCCCAAGGTAAAACCTGAGCCGCCAGTTGCCACATAATATCCGGGGAAATTGGGAACAGCACCAAGCAGCGGTAATTGGTCGGATGTGATTCCAACAATACCAGTCCAGCAGCGCAGCAAATTTAGAGGGCCTACTTGAGGTACAAGTTCTGCTGCAAGTGATAGATTTTGACGGATATTTTCCTGTATCAGTGTTGGGCGCTGTGTAAGGTCTGGTTTCCCATTTTTTTTGCAAAACCGCGAAGCCCAGCCGCCACCTATTAATATGTTACCTGCAGCCACCTGCTTCATGGAAAGTTTTGCACCGGCACGTTGTAACAGGTGCGGTAAGAACAAGCTTGTTCCTTCCGTAACGTTCATCATTAAAGGTACCGGAAATACGGGCAAATGAATATTTGCAAGCAAAGCACTATGCGCAGCCCATGCACCTGCAGCATTCAGGACCATTGACGCATGAATACTTTCCGTTTGCGGGTTGTCTACCGTTTTAAGTTCTGCGGACCAACCATTTTTTTTACTAACCAGCAGGGTTACTTCGCACTGACTTTCTATTGTAGCGCCATTTCGGATGGCTGCCCGTGCAAATGCAGGCGTGACAAGGCGCGGGTTGGCGTGGCCTTCTTTGGGAAAGTATGCAGCAGCCTGTATATCACTATTTAGGTAAGGCGCTATGTCTAAAGCTTCTTTTGCTGTTATTAACTGTGTCTCCAAACCGTGTGATTGTTCCAGCGCATGTTTCTTTTTTAGCAAAGCCACTTCTTCATCTGTCATTGCAGCCATAAGGCCGCCCTTCATAGATACTTCCATCTGCTCGCTTAATTCATCCTCAAGGTTGCCCCAAAGGTTAGCAGCCAATTGGTTTAAGGGAATAATTTGGGAAAATTGTTCTGAAAGTGTGTCGCCGTGCTCAATCAGGCGGTGTTCTAGCTGGAAGTGAAGAGATCCTGCATTTTGGCCTGAAGCCAAGCTGTTAATATCATTCTTTTCCGCGAGCAATACCTTGGCTCCGCGCTGTGCCAAATAATACGCACTGGCACAGCCAATAAGCCCCCCACCAATGATAAGAACGTCAAATTGCCTCATGGTTCTCGACTATAATTAAATGTTGGTTTTGTAACAGAGCTAAATTATTCCTAAATCAGTTAGTGATTTCCGAATAATGTTGGTTTCGGCCTGTGCCAGGGGCAGAATAGGGCGTCGTGGTTGTCCGCCAGGTAGCCCCTGAAGGTTGAGCGCTGTCTTCATGATTGCCTGTGCGGATCCAAATTTTGCCATATAGTGCTGATCAAACCAATCGTTCATTATTCGGCGGTCCATGGCTCCATATTCCAGTGCCTTTCGTATATTACCAGCCCAAAGCTCATTGAAAAAATTCGCTTGATTTTTACCAAGAACTGCGCCGGACCCCATCAAGCCATCAGCCTTCTTTTCAGTAAGTAACTTAATCCCATATTCATTCATTGGGACACCAAATATTCGAACCTTGTCATGTAGGTTTTCAGCGTCATTAAGAAACTTATCAGCATTCCCTGTTGAATTTTTCAGAGCAACAACTTTGTCGAGCCCGCAAAGCCGTTCGAGGAGCGAAAGTTTCATATCTACACCGGTTCCCGGCGGCCAATTGTAGACACAAATTGGAATATCAACAGCAGCATTTATTTCTTGGTAGAAAGTATATATTTCTGAATCGGAGGGCCTAACATATGGAGGAGGCGTCACAAGAATTCCATCGAATGCGCATTCTTTTGCAGAAGCAGCTAAGGCTATAACTTCTTTTGCTGTAAAAGCATTGCAGCCCGCGATAAGAGTCATCTTGCCGGATAAAACATTGCTGGTTGTTTTATAAAGTTGTTGCTTTTCTTCCGTTGCCATGGAGAACCACTCGCCTGTAGTTCCCGCAACAACGATACCGTGCATTCCTTGTGTATACAGCCACTTTAATAAAGTAGCCAGCATCTCAGGGTCAAGCTTGTCGTCATCATTGAAGGGCGTTGTAATCGCTGGAATATAGCCGCGCCAGTCAATAGAATTCCTATCCATCAGGTAATATCTCCACGTGATTTAATGCCATCTAATCAGGGCTCGGCGATAAAATATCGTAAATATAAACGCCCGTTTTAAGCTTGACTATTCGTGCTTTTTTTAATCATTACTGGTCGAAATAAGGTTCTTCAACTACAATATTTAAGGAATTATGTTGCCTTTTAAACAACAAGTAAACTCAGGAAAGAGCGTGTGATAAATTTCAATCTTCCCCGGCTTCGATATTTATTTGAAGTAACTCAATGTGGCTCCATGCGAGCGGCCAGTGAAAAAATGAATGTCGCACCCTCCTCAGTTAGTCGCCAGATAGCAATATTAGAAGATGAACTGGGAATTGAGGTTCTAGAGCGTGGCAGGGGCAAAGCCAAGCTAACGCAGGCCGGTGAAACCGTTGTAAAATATTATAAAGAGGATCTGGCTCGCAAGGAAACACTAGCATCGCATTTGAATGATATTCGTGGATTGAGGCGCGGTAAAATAAAGATAGCTATTGGAGAAGGATTTGTTAGCGACCTTTTGTCTGATGCAATGCAAGCGTTTGTTGGAAAATACCCAGAAATTCAGCTTGAAGTCCGTGTAAGTGGCACCAATCAAGTGCTTTCACTTGTGGAAGAAGACGAAGCCCATATGGGTATGGTGTTTGATTGCCCGCCTTCGCCTAAAATCTCTGTTCGGCAAACATATAGTCTACCCTTGAAGGCAGTTATGTCAGCCTCACATCCTCTCGCACATAAAAAGAAGGTCAGCTTAAGGGATATCAGTTTAGCAAAGTGTGCATTGCCGCCGAGCAACTTTAGAATTCGGGAAGTACTAGATCAGGCAGCTTTTGATGAAAAAGTGGTACTTGATCCAGTATTAATGTCAAATTCCGTCATGACGCTAAAAAATAGAGTTATGTCCCCTGACTGCGTTACCGTGTTAGCGGATGTAGCCATACTTAAAGAGCTTAAAGCAGGGGAATTGGTGTCAATCCCAATTGACAGCAAAAGCCTTTCAAATACTTCAGCCGGTATTGTAACACGACTTGGCCGATTACTGCCTGTTTCAGCACAAGAGTTTATGAAATATCTAAGACACCATTTTAATCATGAACTGGGGTGATTTGATTTTTTTGTTGCGTTTTAGGCAACTAAAAAATCTATAAGTTGTTATTGCCACACTGAAAAGAGACGATAGTTTTATTGGCAAGTGGACGGTTTACAATTCAGTATTGGCTTGGGGCCATGTTGAAAGTGGTGGATGACTATTCTGTATTAGAATTATGTCGTGAGTATAATAATAGCGGGAATGTGGGATAGCTAATGCAACAACGTCAATGGACTTCCCGGCTGTATTTTCTAGCTGCCGCAATTGGTAGTGCTGTTGGCATTTCCAATATCTGGAAATTTACTTATGTTGCCGGCGAAAATGGCGGTGGTGCCTTTATCCTTATTTATATAGTGGCTCTTGCATGCATAGCTCTGCCTGCGCTGATCGCTGAATTCTCATTGGTCGCCGTGGTGGGCAAGGTGTGGTTCGCAGTATGGATAATCTGGCAGCACGTGAAGGTGTTTCCAGAAATTGGCGGTATTATGGCTGGTTAGCTGTTTTAGCTGTATTCATCGCATTGAGCTTTTATTCAGTCGTGGCTGGCTGGACCATTGATTATTTTATTAGCTCTATCTCGTCCGGCGCTAGTGTTAGCTCAGCTGATAAAGCATCCGAGAATTTGGCCGCCATGTTGGCTGACCCCCTGAGGATGATGAGCTTTCAAGCAGTTTTTATTGCGTTTTCGGCCTTCACCGTTTCTTTTGGTATCAAGAATGGTTTGGAGAAAATGCTTGGATGGATGACTCCGGGTCTCTTTGTCATCCTCGGAATTTTGCTGGTTTATGCTTTTCTGTATGGGAACATGCAAAAAGCCATCGATTTTCTATTTGTGCCGGATTTTTCAAGTATTACCCCAACAATTGTATTGATGGCCTTTGGGCAAGCTTTTTTTTCACTGGGTGTTGGGGTTGGCGTCTTGATGACTATTGCATCTTATATGGATAAAGAAACGCCAATCTTGAGATCGGCAATCATTGTTACTGCGGCCGATGGGGGCGTTGCTATTTTAGCAGGTTTGGCAATTTTCCCTGTTGTTTTTGCCCACGGTTTGTCGCCAGCTGAAGGTCCGGGCCTGTTGTTTGTCACGTTACCTGTAGCCTTTGGTCAAATGCCCGGCGGGCTGATTGTCGGGCCATTATTCTTTTTATTGCTTGCCGTAGCAGCTCTGACCTCGGCCATAACTTTGCTTGAATCCATTATCGCATGCCTTGAGGATTTGACCGCATTGTCACGCTCCAAACTCACACTGATTGTCGCCAGCCTCCTTTGGTTGCTGGGTTTGGCAACGGTATTTTCCTATAATATATGGGCAGATGTTATGCCCCTATCTTTCATTTCAGTGTTTGAAGATAAAACTATTTTTGGTCTGTTAGATTATTTGGTTTCTAATATTTTGATGCCGCTGGGTGGAATATGTGTCGCTGTTTTGGCCGGGTGGGGGCTTTCACGCCATAGCTTATTGGACGAGTTAAAAGTTCAAGATGGCCTGTTATTTAAAAGTTGGCTGTTCTTGGTCAAATATATTGTGCCAACGTCCATAGCGGGCGTGTTTTTGATCAATCTGTTGTAGTTCAGTAAAAATTGGAGGGTGAAGTATGATTCCGGGATATTGCCACGTCGACCATGTCTCCATCACAGTCGCTAATCTTGATAAGGCTGTTGAATTCTATCGTGAGGTTTTTGGTGCAGAAATCGCATACCGCATGGGACCATTTGATGCCGCCGAAATTCCCGTTATGGAAGATGGAAGGGACTGGACTGAAGCGCATGTGGATGTGAAAGGAGCACGCCTTTCGATTTGCATGCTGAAGTTTTCGTCCAACTTAATGATCGAACTATTTGAATATGAAAAGCCAATTGACCAAAAAGTGACCCCCATCAGAAATTGCGATATCGGCGGTCATCATATAGCTTTTAAAGTTGAAAACATTGAGAAAGCGATCGAATATTTGGAGCAAAAGGGCTGCACCGCGATGGCTGGCCCAATTATGATGGATGAAGGCCCGACAGTAGGTGCGCGCGCTCAATATTTACGTGATCCATTTGGTAACTATATGGAACTGATGGAATATGACAGCCAAAACTTTATGGCGGCCACCGGCGTGTACCCATACGGTACAGAGCCTGCACAATCTATCGTTTGAGTTTGCTTAAAGTTATGCTTGGAAAAATTTGTATCAATAGCCATTAGCAGGCTTTTGGTGTTTGGTTTTCCTATGTTTTTCTCTTCCCCCCCCTTTTTATATCATGTTGCATTTAACGCAATTAAATCCAGCAATTGCTGTTATTGAAACAATTACATTAATCCTGTCGTATTGCGTTGAGTTTGGTTCATGTAGCAGAAGGTCAAGCTGTTTATTCGGCAGGGTCGATATAGGTCTCCTTAAGAGAAATAGCTAATTTACTTGGTCAATTTCCATATGGAACAATGTTCGAAGCAGTACCTCTGAGTAAGTCAGTTCTCGACGTTATCATGCGCCCCAGAAAACTAAAAAATTTATAATCATCGGATTACGGGAGAGAAAAATGAAGTACAAAGGCCTAAGGACCAGTAAATTCATCTATGGAAATTTGCTATTTGCGGCAATCGGCCTGCCTGCATTGCCTGTCACCGCCCAAGAAGTAGGTTTTGAAGAAATTGTTGTAACAGCACAGCAACGGGAAGAGAACTTACAAGATGTGCCTATCAGTATTTCTGCATTTACCAGTGAGGCCATTGAAAAGGCTATGTTCTCTGACGTGTCGGAATATATCACACGTACACCTAACGCTAGTTTCATAACGACTGGTGCCAAATCACGGCGTGAGATTAGCATCCGCGGTGTTACGAACTTTTTAACAGCCTCTACGGCCCTAAGGTCATCTACATTTGGCTTTTATATCGATGAATTTAGCGTCGCGGGTAGTAGTATTAATCCTCCCATCATGGATATTGAACGGATCGAAATTCTTCGTGGGCCACAAGCAACCTATTTTGGGAGAAACGCGATCGGTGGGGGTATCAGTATCACCTCTAAGAAACCGGGCAACGAGCTATCTGGCTCAGTTTCTGTTGATTATTCCAGCTATGATACCGTTGATATTGAAGGCGTTGTTAATTTACCCATTGTTGAAGATAAATTGGCTGTTCGATTGAACGGTAAATATTACCATTCCGATGGGCACATCAAAAACATCAATCCTTTAGGTGGTGGCAATAATGCTGACTACAAATATATCAAGGGATCCATTCGTTTTACACCAAATGATAATCTGACTATTGATGTGTCTGGTAGTTATGCTGATGAAGAAGTTGGGATGCGCGAAGGTGTTCCTTCCGGTGTGTTCTCGACCTTTGCCGGCGGTGTACTTTATGCAGGCTTTCCCGACCTCGACGGTGATGGCTTAGCCGATCCAACGCCTGATGGTATTGGCTTTTACCCAGAAAATAGAAACCTTGCAAATTATAACTCTCCTCAAGAAGTTGGCACAAACTTCAAGTATGTAGTTGGTAAAATCCAGTACGACTGGGATGAATTGTCGCTCACAAGTATCACAGGATACATCAAATCAGACTTTTTTCTCCGCGGCGATATTGACGGCGGTAGCGGTGATTACTTCAACGAGTTTCGCACAGTACCACGGTCAAGTTTCAGTCAAGAATTTCGATTGCAAAATTCCGGCGACGGACCTCTATTGTGGAACGTGGGCGTGCTCTATGCCAAAGACAAAGGAAGGACTGAAAACCGTACATTTGTAGGCGCTGCTGAGCCCTTTGGATTACCAGATGGTTTTCTGATTGACCGTGGGGACGAAGAGGGTTCTGCACGATATTTAGCCGCATTCGGTCAACTTGACTGGAGCATAACTGACAAACTGACAATGTCGGTTGGAGGACGCTATAGTGCAGAACAAATAAAATCTGATGTCAACGGGTTCTCTGGCGTGACTGTGACCGTCGTATCAATTGATGAAACCTTCAATGATTTCTCTCCACGGTTTGCCTTAAGTTATGAGGCCAGTGACGACATGACACTGTATGCGACTGCGTCCAAAGGATTTAAGTCCGGAGGTGTGCAGGTTAGCCCATTCCCAGGTGCTGAATCCTACGAACCAGAGTCAATTTGGAACTATGAAATTGGTCTTAAGGCGGACATGTTTGAAAAACGCTTGCGTTTGAGTGCCGCGGCTTTTCACATGGATTGGAAAGACATGCAAACAGCTTTTCAACAAGCTGGGACTGATGCCGATGGTAATCTGATATTGTTCGGCGGGATTGAGAATGCAGAAAAAGCTGTTTCAAAAGGCTTCGAGCTAACTGCCGCCGCTATTGTATCTGAAGGTTTGGTGCTTAACTTTAGTGCCGGTTATTTGAATGCCAAGTACAAGAAGTTCGTTTCGTTCATTGATGGCGAAAATCGGGTGTTGGACAATCGCACCATACCTAGTTCACCAAAGTGGACATTAGCCGCAGATGCCGAATACACCTTTGATGTTGGTGCCAACCATGAAGGATACATACGCGCAGAATGGACGTACCGCGATGATATACGCGCGTCAAACCGTGCATTGATCAGTGACGGGTTCCCATGGGAAGTGCCAAGTTATGATTTTGTAAACTTGCGTGCCGGTATTCAGAACGACAAATACTCGGTCGTGCTGTATGCGGAAAATCTTTTTGACAGCGTTTACTATACAAACGCCTACCAGAAAGCCTTTACTGGCGGTTTGCATATTGAACCTTCTTATAGACGGTTTGGTGTACGTTTGACCTATAGCTTCCACTAAGGTCTACGTATGGCTAGGCTCCCAAACGGATTTGGCCTTGTGCCTTTTACGTCTGGGAGCCATTTTTATTTGGGAAAAACAAGGTAAAGCAGATGTCTAGGTTATTGGTCTTTCAACGTTCACGTCTACTTCTATTGCTTTCGCTACCATTCTTTTTTGCTACAAGCTGCGCAGAGAAACCTACTGTAGATAGTATCGCCAATGATTATATTATGCGCTGGGCGGACTTTTACCCTAGCAGAGCTTATGGCGAAGGAGTGAAATCTGCGGCTTTTCATTTTGAGGATTTCTCGAAAGACCGTGTGATAAATTGGGTGCAACTTAATAAAAGCCTTACTGACATCCTACCAAAAATTTTACCCGAATTACCGCTCAATCAAAAAATTGACGCCCGAATACTGCTACGCCAAGCCATCATGGAAATTGAAACCTGGGAACAAGACCAAACTCTTAGACAGCAACCACAACGGTATGCCGAAGTTATTTCTCAGAGTCTGACATATATATTGGTTCGTGGTCTTTTGACAGATCAGGAAAAGTTTGACGCGACGTTAGCCCGCATGAAGGGCATTCAAATGCTCAGTCAATTAGGTATGCAAACCCTCAAGGAGGGCCGTCCAGAAAGAACACGCAGCGCTGTAAGAATTTTGAAACAGGCTGCTACGTTTTATGAGGGAAACCTTCTAAAAATCTCACGGAACTGGGTGCCAGATGCTGAACATGCTAGCTTAGAGGCGGCAGCTCTGAAAACAGCAGCTATTGTACGCGAGTTTGCGGGGCATATTGAAAATACTATTCTGCCAAATGTTTCCATGTCTGACAGCAGTGGATCTGAGGATTATGCCCGAAAGTTGGCAATATTAACAGAGGGGCGATTAACACCTGAACAGCTAGCGCACATGGCTTTAACTGAAATTGATCTCGTTCGGGAGCTCATGAGTGCTCAAGTACTGAAATGGTGGGATGCCTCTCAAGGCTATAGCGAGAAAGCTGTCAGTGACCGCGAGTTGCTTGATATGGCCCTAAGGACAATGGAAGCAGACCGAGTTGATAATAGTCAGGACTTTCTTACACTCTTTACTGATTTAACGGCCAAAGCGGAACAGTTTGTTATCAAACATAATATAGCAGAGGTTCCAAAACCAACTACCTTGTATACGGCCTTGTCACCGGCGCATTTTTCTGGTGCCGCAGTAGGCGGGGTATACTCTGCGGGTCCCTTCAGCCCAAATTCCGATACGCTGTTTTATCTGCCTTTTGTATCAGATGCTTCTCCTCGCACACAAAAGGAAGGTTTTTACCGGTCTTTCAATAATCATTTTAACATGATGATTACGGCGCATGAGATGTTTCCCGGTCACTATCTACAAGCCAAAGTGGCTTTAGGTCATGCTTCTAAAATCCGTACAATTTTTACGGATGGTTCCTATGTTGAAGGGTGGGGAAGTTTCAGTGAAATTCTAATGCTAGATGCTGGCTGGGCTGAGGATAACACCCTCACGCGGTTGGCCCATTTAAGGAAGCGTTTGGAAAATGCAACTCGGGCATACACCAGTGTCATGGTGCATGCGGAAGGTTGGGATAAGGATAAACTTCTAGCATTTGCAACTACGCGGGGATTACTAGCACCCCAGTTCGCGACCAATCTGTGGAGCCGGGTGATCCATACACCCCACCAATTACCAACATATTTTTTGGGCTTTCATGACTTTGAAGAATTGATACGAGCAGAACAAGTGCGGCTGGGGGATGCTTTCACCATTCGAGGTTTTGTAGACGGTGTTTTGCAAGCCGGGGCAATTCCGATTGATGCGCTGGGTGCTGTATTGCAACAAGACAATAAACTGAATTAGGAGTATGAAATGAGACATATGCTTAAAATCGCGACCCTTGCCACTATGCTGTTTGCTGGGGTTTCTACAGCGCAGGCGCATGATGCTTATATAGTCAAAGAAGATGACAGCGTCCTGACACAAATGTTTGCATGGTTCAATACAACATACGCAAAGCCAGAGAGGTTTACCGAGGCAGGTTTCGCTCAATATTTTACCGATGAGATAGTGTTTGATATTAATGGCAAAAAATCGCCTAAAGGCCTTAAATCATTAACTGACCGATTTAACCACCTTAAAGAAACCTATCATTCTATCGTTATTGGATTGCCCCTAAAGGAAGAGTATCTGGTTGACGACAAGATATTTACTTACCACCTAAATAGCGGCAAAGAAAAAGCTGAAGATCCTGTAGGGGGTTTCACTCACGTTATGGGATATGTAACGCTTGATAATGGAAAAATTTCTCTGGTAAAGTTTCTACATTATAATGAAGAACCCGCGGAAAAATAAGCCCTCAGCTTTTTTGGAGGTGTTTGCCAGTCTCATATTAATAACAAGCGATGATTATTTTCCGTCAATAACCGCCGTTACTTCAATCTCGATTAGGAAGTCAGGCAGAGCGAGAGACTGGACACCTATCCATGTGTTGGCGGCGGGTGTTGTGTCGCCGTAGAACTCG
>CAXBKT010000048.1:0-20595 GCA_963976155.1 uncultured Kordiimonadaceae bacterium
CGGCTTAAGAACAGACTTCCAAGCCAACCTGTTTGAGGGCAGCAAATGGCTTCTTGCGCTTGCTGACGAACTTTTAGAGCTCAAAACCATTTGCACCTGCGGCAGTAAAGCCACAATGAATCTTCGCATCGACCAATATGGTAATGCGGTAAAAGAAGGTGAATCTATTGAGATCGGCGGCAATGATCGTTATATCGCCTTGTGCCGGAAACACTTTACAGAAAAGCTAAATGCACCGACACGAAGTTAACGGTAAACTACTATAACTATTATAGTTATCCTGCCCCCTTAATCAAAATTAACATGGTGCCTATTTAAGTGATTCACTGGGACCAATCAGGTACATAAGTACCCACTTCCTACCGAATTCAGTAACGATCGTTTAGATCATATGATTGATTATATATCTAGCGTTGCATTAAACATGTTACAATAATGACACATAACTCCTTATACGGGAAAAATCGTTTAACAATAATTACAAATAAAACAGCTTTTCGTTGTTTCCCCGCTCTAGTTAACTTTTACTTTTCTAACCTCTCCCATAAGAGGAGACATATGCAGGGAAAAGTAAATGACTGTATTGAGTGCACTTTTCTCGTGGACACAAACTACGGGAGTTACACAATGCCCTATCAGCTACGAAGTAAAAGAAAAAGCCAGCTACTGCTGGGCTGCGCCGCGTTTGCGGTTGCAGCAACATCACCAAGCATAGCTCAATCAAGCGATGTAGACGAATTCGAAGAAGTTGTTGTTACAGGTTCTCGCATCCGACAAAATCCACTAGACGCACAGAACCCGGTACAAATTCTTACCGCTGAAGACATCGACCAATCAGGTCAGATCGCCATCGGCGACTTCCTGCAACGCCTACCAATCTCAGGATCAGCCATTAACCGGGCAAACAATGCGTCAGGCAACCTTGGCTTCCCACCTGATGGATCAGGTATTGGCGCTGGCGCTTCTCAAGTCGACTTGCGCAACCTAGGCGCGACCCGTACACTTGTTCTTGTTGACGGAAAACGCTGGGTGCGTGGCTCTTCTGCATCAGGTGTATCTGGCGCGGTTGACCTCAATACCATTCCTACCGGCATCATCAAATCTGTTGAAGTACTACAAGATGGTGCGTCAACGGTCTACGGTTCCGATGCAATTGCAGGTGTTGTGAACATCATTACACGTGATGATTATGATGGCATTCAAGCAAGCGCTTATTATGGCCTTTACGACGAAGGCGATGGCAAAAGCGAAGAATATGACATCTCATGGGGCGCATCTAACGAGCGTTCACGTGTCCTTTTTGACATTAGCTACACCAAACAAGGCGCTGTAGAAGCAAAAGACCGCGAAATCTCTGCTTTCGCTATTCCAATTGAAAACAAAGGTGGTTCATCAGGAACGCCACAAGGCCGTTTCGTATTCAATAATGACTTTGGCAGCATTACGCCAAACAATGGCACGGGCCCAATTCCAAATTTTGACCCTACCGACCCAACAGGTCCAAATTCGGACTACCATGCTTTTACGCTTGATGATCGGTTCAACTATTCGCCGTTTAACAAGCTGCTTACACCAAGTGAACGTGTAAATATCTTTGTTAAGGCCGAGTATGATGTAACTGACACCATCACGCTTCGTACAAAAGCAGCCTACAATAACCGTAGGTCGGTTAGTCAGGCAGCCCCTGAGCCTCTTTTCTTTGGTATCGACGCAGGCGCTGGTTTCTGGATGGATAATATCGTTATTCCAGTTGACCAAGCCTATAATCCATTCGGTATCGAGCTTAATCCAACCACCTTCTCATTCGGTGGCCGCCGCCCTGTTGAGCAAGGCCCGCGTGTATTTACACAGAATGTAGATACTTACGTTGTTAGCGGTACACTTGACGGCGAAGTTGATTTGGGTGAGCGTAAATGGTTCTGGGATATCAACACTACTTGGGCAAAAAGCCAAGCTAGTCAGGTTAAAGACGGCGCATTCAATGCTCGCAAAATTAGCACCGCACTCGGCGACCCTGCTCTTTGCGCGGCTGACCCTGCTTGCGTACCTTTAAATATCTTCGGCGGAGAAGGTACACTTACACAAGATATGCTTGACTATATTACCTTCACTCAGAAAGATCAAAGCCGCAACGAACTCTTTGATTTCTCTGCGAACTTTGCCGGTGAAGTGATTGACTTACCAGCAGGCCCTCTAGGTATTGCTGTTGGTTACGAATATCGCAAAGAAAAAGGAAACTTCATTCCTGACAATGTTGTGTCAGCGAATGAAACCGCAGGTATCCCTGCTAGTCCAACAATTGGTGAGATCTCTGTTAAAGAGTTTTATGGTGAGGTTAACGTACCACTCCTTGCTGACCAAGACTTTGCGAAATACTGGAACTTAACAGCTGCTGTTCGCCGTTCTGACTACAGTACATCCGGTGCTAATACCGTCTTTAAAGTTGGTTCAGCATGGCAGGTTAACGAGGACCTGACTTTCCGGGCAAACTGGTCTGAAGGTTTCCGGGCACCACACATTGGTGAACTGTTTAACACAGGTTCGCGCTTTGACAGCACGATCGCTGATCCTTGCGATATGAATGTATATCAAGGTAGTCAACCTGCAAACTGTGCTGCCCTGGGTGTGCCCGCAGATCACGCCCAGCCAAATGCACAGATCAGTGTCTCGACTGGTGGTAATAGAAACCTTACGCCAGAAACTGCGAAAACCTGGACGGCAGGCATGACCTTTAGCCCTGCAGGTCTCGCAGACTCCATGGGCCTTGATGGCATCACTTTTGAAGTTAACTATTATAACATCAAAATGGAAAACGTGATCCAGGCACCAAATGCCGCAGAAGTACTACAAAACTGCATATCAACACTTGCGGATGTATTCTGTGACAATGTTGATCGCTCAGCATCAGGCGTAGTTCGCCGTATTGACGGTATTCTTACAAACATCGCCGCGATCAATACTGATGGCCTTGACTGGTCGATTACAATGGAAACACAACCTGCCGATTGGGGTCAGCTACGATTCCGCTGGAACAACAGTCATCTCTTCAGTTATGAAGAAGGCGCTTTGAATGCAAACAACACTATCGACTTCACGGAGCGTGCTGGCACAGAACTTGGTTCGCCAGAAAAAGCATATGTGAAATTCAAATCTTCCGTCTTCATTGATTGGACACTTGATAAGTGGAATGTTGGTCTTTCTGCTCGTTACATTGGCGGGTTTAAAGAAACACAGTGTGGTGGCTTGCTAGGCGCGTTCTTCCCAGAACATTGTACAACGCCTACCAGTAACGATATCGGTAGCGTTGTCTATACTGACCTTGCTGTAACTTATTCACCTGAGTTGTTTGATGGTGAATCTGCAATCACGTTTGGTGTTCAAAACCTACTTGATCAAGATACTCCATACTGCTTTAGCTGTGACCTAAATAACTTCGAGGGAACAGTTCACCAGATCCCTGGTCGTTTCTTCTACGGTCGTATCTCGTTCAAGATGTAATCAGAATGTGACTTAAAATTTAAAAGAGGCGCTTCCTTCGGGAGGCGCCCTTCTTACATCCTCTTCAGAACAGGCCATTCGTCAACCTCAGCGACCGAATCTCTTTCGCGTACGAAACAATACCCACCAAACCTAAGGTATACAAAGCACCGTACCGCATTTGTCATGCCAATACGCCATTCCATGCGTCCCAAAGTATATTCCCTGCGTTTCATACAGTGATATATGTCTCCAAGCAGTGTAGACGTGTTGTATTTTACTCACATACGCTACTGTTAGTTGAACTCCGCACAAATATAAAAAGGGGGAGAGCGCCGCATCAGCGGTGTCCACAAGTATTATATGTCAAAGCGTACAGAAAAAATCGCCCGTTCCTACTTCTCTACTTCTGAACTCAGGGGTACTCAGAAGTTTGATGCTTGGAGAGATAGCGTCTCTGCACTTTTTGATGTGAACATCACCCAGCATACTCCTCCTCGGCCTTTTGATTCTGAAATTGAAACATATATGCTTGGCAATATGCTTGCTATGCAATCCAAATCCAGCTCGCAAGCTTTTAAGAGAACCCGTGAAACCATTGCCCGTGACGGCGTCGACCATATTCTTGTACAGCTATTCACGGAAGGTGGTAATAATCTCTTTACCGAAGATGGCCCGGTTAAGGTATTTTCTGGTGATATCCAAGTACTGGATATGGCACAGCCTGTCGCTCGAGAAGCTTTTGGCACACATAATCACCGCCTAACAGCAGGGTATACATATAGTACTATTACTCTTGTCATTGGGCGCGACAGCATGGAAGCCATTATACCTATGGTCCATACGCTGCATATGCATGTTTTGCGCTCGAACAGTCCGCTTAATATCTTGCTTCGTGACTATATACGTAGCTTATTCAGTAGCGCCCCACTCATGACACGAGCTGAGGGAACCGCAATTGTAAAGCCAACAATTGAATTGCTTGCAACAACACTCAGCCATTCAAAGACCGTGCATATTGATGGACTTCATGACATGGATAATGCATTGCTCCTAACAGTACGTAAGTTCATTGATAATAACTTACATGACCCAAAGTTGGGACCCTCAACTATATTAGCGCACATTGGAATATCAAGGTCTGCGCTTTTTAGAGTGTGCAAACATCACGGCGGGGTCATGACACTTATACGTGACAGGCGCCTCCTGATGGCAAGACGCCTGCTCTCACAAGGCAGTAACAATACGACAGTAAAAATGATTGCCTATAAACTTGGGTTTTCTAATCCCAGTAATTTTGCGCGAACATATAAACAATGTTACGGGTTTTCACCCTCAGACACCCGAGGCCTTCACCGAGAGAAACCTGACAGGGACAATATTGAGGCGCTTGAAAACCTTAACGTTGGTGACCGAAAATGGGAATATTGGGTCACCAATATGATTATGTAATTATAGAGCAAAAAAGTCTCAGGTTTTCTGATGAGGACTAACGATTAGCCACGACCTGCCATTACCTCATGCTTAATCGCTATCCGGTCTTGCGCCGATACACCAAGCAAACCAGAGACTTTTGCAAGCACATTGTCTTCAAAGTTATCAATATGATTGTCCACAAGTGCCACTTTCCATAGAAGGCGAACAATTTCCTGCCTTCCCTCCTGATCAAGCTCTCCTGCAACAACCCGGGTAAATTTATAGAGGCAATTAGCTTCAGTTTGTTCTGCTTGAGCATCCGTTAAAATTTTCTCAGCCACTTCAGAATCCAGAGAAAACTGCTCACTTAAACATAACAATAGCTGAGTCTTCTCTTCTTGCGAAATACGCCCATCGCTCAGGGAGACCTGAATCAACAGTGCCGCAGTCGCGAGATGTAATTCCTTCATCTCACCAACACCAACCGTTTCAGTAAGCCCAAGAAGCTCGCTAACTTTGCCCCACATACACCAACTCCAGACAGATTTCATGAAAACATATACAATAAAATACAGCTAATATCCTATCAGCTGCCATCTAACTGCTCAAGTTAGGCCCCATTGTCCAGATGAAAGTTGACCATCTAATCGTTATGCATAACTCATAAGTTCAGTAGGCGGCGCCCTTAATAACCTTAAGGTATATAAATCAAAGAAACTCGGCATAGTATAAACTAATTGATGTACGGAAATTCAGCCAAATACGAAAAAATATGGAGCCAACTTAATTATAGTTAATGTACTCCGAAGACATATTCTGTCCCTGACGTTCCTCCTGTACTCGGCGCCACTTATACAAAAATTGCTGTTTCAAACCCGCTGCACAAGTAACTTTCGCGAAAGTTACTTGATTTGCAAGAAAACACAGCATAAATGTTACGCTATCACATCGTCTATTTTTTGGTGATGAATTTGGATTGGTAGCAGTGCGACAGCTAATTGCAAAATTCAAACAAAACAGTTCCCCATGGAAGTATTTTCTTCTGGGCCTGTTTTTGTTTGCGCAATCTTTTGCCGCATCTCACGAGATAAGCCATATAGGGCAAGACATACAGGATGAAACCTGTATCCTCTGTCAAAGTAACGACAATAACCCTATAGACGCAGCTCACCCTAAAGCACCTGCACTTTTGGACACAGCAACTGACCCGCAGTTGCTAAAACAAAAGCTCGCTTTGTTTGACGGTAGCCCACGTACCCTTACCGCACGCGGTCCCCCAATAGCATAAAGTCCTTTTGCATAAGCTGTGGACCTCACCGGCTCCGCCTTGTCCTAGCTCATGCCATTCAATTTTTCGGCGTAATTTTTCCATTCATAATGGACATATTACGTGGTTAATTCCGTTAGGATATTAGGAATTTGTGATGTTTCTGCGTAATCGAACTATTTTATTAGCTACTACTACCCTTGTGTCTCTACCTGTTATCTTCACTACGAGCACGTTCGCTGCACTTGCTCCGCCACCAGATAGCCATCTTGAAGAGATTGTTGTTTCAGGTGCGTATGAGGGCCGCAAACTGGGTGAAACCATTCTTGGCACAACCATCTTAAACCAAGAGGATATTCAGCGCCAACTCGATGGTTCCATTGGTGAAACGCTTCGCCGCCAACCGGGTATTTCGTCTACATTCTTTGGCCCCGGTGCTAGCCGGCCAATTATCCGTGGACTTGGCGGTGACAGGATACGTGTATTGGATGCAGGCTTAGGGTCAATTGACGCATCATCTACAAGCCCTGACCACGCAACCGCTGTTGAGCCTGCCTTAGCCGAGCGCATCGAGATACTGCGCGGTACAGCAATGCTTATGTATGGAAGCAGCGCCGCAGGCGGTGTTGTAAACGTTATCGATGGCCGCATTCCTAAAGCCTTGCCAGAAAACGGTTTTGAAGCAGCCATTCGCTATGGCCACACAACGGTAAACAACGGCAACGCGGTTACCGGTGCTTTCAATGCGGAGCTTGGAAAACTTGGTGAAACAACAGTTGTTCTGCACGGCGATGGGATCTACCGCTCAACAGGCGACTATAGCATTCCTGGCTTTGCTGAATCGGAACTCTTTCATGAACAAGAAGAAGCGCACGAAGAGGAAGGTGAGGACCATGATGAGCATGAAGAACGCGAAGAAGAGGCATTTGGCATAGTCGAAAACTCAGCCACTAAAACCAAAGGTGGGTCAGCGGGCCTGTCATTTCTGTTTGATAACGGCTTCATTGGTATGAATATCAAACTCCTAAACAGTAAATACGGCGTGCCCGGAGGCCATAGTCACGGCCATGCGGAGGACGACGACGACGACCACGAAGACGAGGACCATCACGAGGATGAACATGAGGAGGAAGCTCCTGTAACAATTGACCTCGACCAAGTCCGCTTTGATATCCACGGCGAATATGAAACAGATTTTGCATTCTTTAAAAAAGCCAAGTTCCGTTTCGGCTATGCAGACTATGAACATACTGAGCTCGAAGGTGATGAAGTTGGTACGGTCTTCGCCAACGAGGGATGGGAAAGTCGCCTAGACTTAATTGAAAAAGGCGGTGACAACTGGAATGGTGCCAGCGGTGTTCAGATAAAATCACGTGATTTTTCAGCAATTGGTGCTGAGGCCTTTGTGCCTGCTACTAAAAGCATGCAGTATGGCGTCTATACCGTAAAAGAATTTGGCCACGGCGGATGGCATATTGATTTGGGTGGTCGTTTTGAGCACACCAAATATGAAGCAGATGCACTCAATAAAAGTCTCATCTTCAACGGGTTCAGTGCATCCGCAGGTGTCGGATATGATTTATCAGATGCTGCCTTCTTTGGTGTTAATGTTTCACGGACAGAACGAGCCCCTTCTACGGAAGCCCTTTTCTCGAATGGCCCTCACCTTGCGACAAATGCTTTCGAACTAGGTAATCAAACACTTGGTTTGGAAACTGCACTTGGCATAGAGGCAACCTTTTCATACGCGACACCGAGTCTCAGCTTTGTCTTAAATGGTTTCATCACATCTTATGATGACTTCATCTATGAAGCAGAAACGGGTGCTGAAGAAGATGGGCTGGAAATTTTCCAGTTTACTGCAAATGACGCCAAGCTATATGGTTTTGAAGCAAAGGCGGAATTACACGCCGGGACACTAGCGACTACTAGCGCAGGCGATATTGACTTACACTTCGATGCACAACTTGACCTTGTGCGTGCAGAACTTGATATTGAAGGTAATGACAGACTTCCCCGTATCCCGCCGCTTTCTGCCCTTATCGGTGTCGAGGCTCGATCAGACCTCTTTGATATCCGTACTGAACTTGAATATGCAGCAGAACAGAACCGAGTAACCGAGCATGAGCTACCAACAGATGATTATCTGCTTTGGAATGCCTATATTACACTACGACCTTTTGACGATAAAAACGTCACGCTAGAGGTAAGAGGTAGCAACCTTGGCAATAGAGAAGCTCGTCAACACACTAGCTTCCTGAAGGACCAAGTACCTTTGCCTGGGCGTAATGTAAAAGCGTCAATACGCGTTCAATTCTAAAACAGTGCTTTGTTTGGTAGGGGCTTAAACCCTTGCCAAGCTAGCTAATAACCCACCTCTTCTGTCCGCTTTCTTTCTTGACCTAGCGTGCCCAAGACATACAGTGGCCGAAAGATAGACACGCAGGGAGCGATACAGTGGCTGACGCCTACTCAATGAATGACCTACTCACAATAATGGCGCAGTTACGCGACCCTGAAACTGGCTGTCCTTGGGATATAGAGCAAAGCTTCGAAACAATCGCTCCCTATACGATTGAGGAAGCATACGAAGTTGACGATGCCATTCGTGCTGGTGATATGTCTGCTCTCGTTGATGAACTTGGCGACCTTTTGCTTCAAGTAGTGTTTCACAGCCAAATTGGTAAAGACCTAGGGCATTTTACTTTCTCCGATGTCGTCAACTCAGTTAGCAAAAAGATGATAAATCGCCACCCACACGTTTTTGGCGACACATCCATTGAAGACGCAGATGCACAAATCGCGGCATGGGAAGAACAAAAAGCTTCAGAGCGGGCAAAAAAGGCTGAGCAGACTGGTGAAACACTGTCCGCTCTTGACGGTGTCACGCCCGGCCTGCCGTCACTGTTGCGCGCAATCAAGCTACAAAATAGGGCTGCCAGAGTAGGCTTTGACTGGCCGGAAACAGAACAGGTCCTTGATAAAATTCAAGAAGAAACTCAGGAACTACTTACTGAGGTGAAAAATGGGACTAATCATAATTTAGTCAAAGAAGAATTTGGAGATTTACTCTTTGTTTTAGCAAACTTAGGACGCCATTTTAAACTAGACCCCGAGGAATGCCTTCGTGCTGCAAATGCAAAATTTGAAAGACGGTTTAAAGGGGTGGAACATCACCTTGCAGAAAAAGGGAAGTTCCCCGAAACGTCTACTCTTGAAGAAATGGACACTCTTTGGGATCAAGTAAAAGCTGAAGAAAAGTCCAAATAAATCAGTGACTACTGTTAAACTTCGCCCATGCAATTGGGTCAACAGAAAAAGTATATCTGACCCCCTCTTCGCCATGCTCTTCTGAGAGAATACGCGCATTAGCATGAAGCCATGACTGCGTAACCCCATCACCATAAGGAACCAACTGCTCGATCTGATAGTCTTGTTCACTGAGTATCTGGTCGATCATGTCGACAAGCTTGTCATTGCCTTCACCTGTTAAACCAGAGATAGGAACAGCTTCCGTATGACGCTCTGAATATGCGCCAAGCGAAGCTCGCAGATCCTCATCCACCAAATCTACTTTGTTTAGAGCCTCCAGTACCGGTGTACCGTTCTTCTCGTCTTCCAGGTCAACACCAAGCTCAGCAAGCACATCAAGTACATCCTGCCTTTGGACATCACTATCGGCATGCGATGCATCACGTACATGCACTATAACGTTTGCTTCTAGAACTTCTTCAAGGGTTGCCCTAAAAGCCGCAACCAACATGGTAGGTAGCTCTGAAATAAACCCAACGGTGTCAGACAGAATTACTTTCCGGCCACTTGGCAGGTCAATTGACCGCAAAGTTGGGTCGAGTGTTGCAAAAAGCATGTCTTCCGCAAGCACATCAGCATCTGTTAAACGATTGAAAAGTGTAGATTTTCCCGCGTTCGTGTAGCCAACGAGTGCAATAACAGGGTATGGCGCTTTCTGACGGCGTGAGCGATGCAAAGTTCGCGTTCGGGTTACTGCTTCGAGCTGCTTTTTAATTCGGCTAATTCGGTCAGCAATAATACGCCTATCAGACTCGATCTGAGTTTCACCCGGTCCACCAAGGAAGCCTCCGCCGCCTCGCTGGCGCTCGAGGTGTGTCCAAGACCGCACCAGTCGGCTTCGCTGATAAACAAGATGCGCCAACTCAACTTGTAGCTCACCTTCTTTGGTACTTGCCCGTGCGCCAAAAATTTCAAGGATTAGCGCTGTACGGTCAATAACCTTAACATCAAGCTCTCGCTCTAGATTACGTTGCTGAATAGGGCTCAGCTCACAGTCAAAAACGAGCAAATCCAGCTCATCATCCTTGACCTGAACTTTTATCTCATCAAGCTTACCTTGCCCCATATAGGTAGAAGGTTTGATAGCGCGTAGTGGCACTGTCTCGCCACCAACAAGCTCAATGTCAATCGCAAGCGCCAAACCTATCGCTTCTTCAAGACGCGCTTCCGGGCTCCGTACGAGACCAACGACGGCTTGATTTTTAGCGTAAGGGTGAAAGACAAAAACCCGCTGCTTAGCTACCTTATCCTGAAGATAGCCTAGTCCGTCGGTTGACCAACCAGCGCTCGACTGATTAGCCGAACGATCATGGTTGGTTCGCTCTGCCAATTTTATTCCTCGATGCCTTCTTTTTCAGGCTCAAATAGCTGAACTGGGCCAGACGGCATTACAGTGGAAATTGCATGTTTGTAAACGAGCTGCGACTGACCATCACGGCGTAACAATACACAAAAATTATCGAACCAGGTAATAACACCCTGAAGTTTAACACCATTCACTAGAAATACAGTTACAGGTGTTTTGGTTTTACGAACGGCGTTTAAAAAGACGTCCTGAAGGTTTTGATTTTTATCTGACATGGACTGTCCGTGCTTCTCTTTATTAATTGTTCAATCATTTGAATGCCTTTGAAGTAAACATTCAAAATGCCCGTTGCCGATAACCGTTTTAGTAAATACTCCCCCGGCCATCAATCGCGCATGACCTATATGTCAGAGGTGCTTGCCTTCGGTCAACTGTTTATCCTCGCCAAAGCGATTTAGCAAACAGCGCAAAAAACAACGAAGCCTCTACACGGCCAATAAGCATCAGCATAGTAAGTATGAAATAATCCACGTCCTTCAACCCCGCAAAACCACCAAAATAGGGATCCGCCATATTTATAAGCGGCCCAGACAAAGTTAACGCGGTAAAGGCCATAGAAAATGCATCCTGAAAATGTATACCAAGAATAGCGAGCGCAAGTGCCCCGAGCAACAGAACAAGTATAAAGCTGCCTAACAGGAGCCATATAGCGTCCACATCCCGTTTTTGTATTTTACTGCTATCATAATGCAGTCCTTGCACCGCGTGCGGGTGGACAAGCCGGTCCAACTCTGACCGCCCAGCCCTATAGATAACAATCATCCGCAGTTGCTTTAAGCCTCCGCAGGCACTGATAGTCGCGCCGCCAACACCAGCAAGCGCCATCATAACAATTGCGATCGGCAGATTTGCATTACCCCCTTCCAAGAAGGAAGTTGGCATCACACCTACCGTAGAAATGGCAGAGATCGAGCTAAAAAGAGCGTTCCATATAAACTCAATATTGAAACTTCCTTCATAAAGTGTAAGGAATATCATCGCCGCCGCAATCAATAGCAGCGCCGAACGAAACTCGTGGTTTGTACCTACGTGAAGTGTTCTTTTTTTATAGATCACATAGTGAATATCCCAGTTGGACAGACTCATTAGCATAAAAACAGCCAGAACAAATTGGGGCCAAAAGCTTTGCGTATATGCATCCGAAACGCCAGAAAGTCCCGTTGTGCTTATAGTGGCCATAGCAAGACGCACGGCATCAAAAAAACTGGTTCCACCAATCCACAACAAGAAAAAGCAAACAAAAGTTACCGTCAAATACACGGGATAAAGAGCAAGTGCCGTTGCCTTTAAACGGGGATAGCCAGCTTCACTATCACCAAATGGCATTGGGGAGTGGTGAATCTGTAATCCACCAATATTCATGACCGTTAGCAGCGACAAAGTAATGCAGATTGCTAAGTAGCCACCAATCCAGGCGGCCATTGCACGCCAAAGTTCAATCGCCTTTAGAGACCCTAGCGCACCTTCATATGCACTCGTACCGTTTGTTGTAATTAGGGACATACCTTCATAAAAGGCAGCAAAAAAGCCTTCTTCTGGAAACAAGAAGAAGAATGGCAATCCGGTTACAAGAGCAAGGCTTATCGCACCCCAAATAGGCAAAAATAGCGTAAGCCTAGGCACACGAATTTTTTCCGTGGACCTAAAGCCGAGCACCAAGGACCCTCCGAATAAGCCCGTAATAAGGATAGATGAAAAAAGACTATGAAAAGAGGCCTTTTCACCGAGTGCAATCGCGACAGCAAGAGGCACCAACTGAAATGCACAAACAATTAGTATCCAGTTACCTAACAGGTAAAAAAGGCGGCTTTTCCACATTCCTTTGGCCTAAAAAACATCCGCACGCGCGGAAAATAACTGTTCAATTTTCTTAACAGCTTCGCTTAGAGCCAATATAACGACGCTATCACCACTAAGAAGTAGCGTATCTGACTGCGGTAAGATCGTTTCACCGTCCCGTACCACCATTGCAAACTTCACATCTCCATGAAGGCGCAACTGGCCTATCGTTTTTCCCGCAACGTCTGACCCCTCAAGTATCTCTGCTTCAATAATTTCAGCCTGCCCTTCGAACAAGCTATAGAGATCCCGAATACGGCCACGCCTAATATGACGCAAAATTGAAGACACGGTCGTTTCTCGCGGGTCAAGGGCCACATCAATCCCGATAGAACCAACCAGACTACCATAAATAGGGTTATTCATCAGCGTGATAGCACGCTCGCATCCTTGCTGCTTGGCAAGAAGCGACGAAAGAATATTCACTTCATCATCATCAGCGACTGCAACGAGCGTATCTGTTTCAGCAATATTGGCTTCACTTAATATTTCGCGGTCAAGCGCATCACCATTAATAACAACCACCTGCTGTAAGCGTTCAGCTAGCCAGTTGGCCCGGTTAGTATTGAGCTCTATAATTTTGATATTCGAGGCACGCCCGGATTCTTCAAGTTGTTTCGCTAGGAAGTAACCAATATTACCACCCCCCACAATTACAATACGGGTTGCAGTTTTCTCTTCATGGCCAAATACTGCCATTGCGCGCTGCGTTGTTTCTGCTTCAACAGCAATGTAGATAGTGTCCCCAACCTGCAATTGGTCATCGCTGCGAGGCACAAAAAGACGCCCTGCCCGGTAAACAGCCGCCACAATCGTGTGTAAATTTGGAAACAACTCAGTTAGCTGGCGCAGTGGTGTATCAACCACAGGGCAATCTTCTTCAAGCGTTAAACCAATCATACGGACCTTACCATCAACAAAAGGTATCATGTTGAAAGCACCCGGCACCTCTAGCCTGCGCTGCAAAGCTTTCGCCACTTCCAGTTCTGGCGAGATGATGACATCGATTGGCATGTTATCACGAGAGAATAAATCCCTCCAACCTGGCTTCAAATAGGCTTGATTTCTAATGCGCGCGACCTTGGTAGGCACACTAAAAAGAGAATGCGCTACCTGACAAGCAACCATATTTACTTCATCGGAAAGTGTAACGGCTACAATCAGGTCGGCGTCAGACGCACCTGCCTTTTCCAGCAAGTCAGGGTCAGAGGCGTATCCAACAATGGCTTGCACATCTAATGATTCACTGATTTTCCGGATCAGGCTTCGTGACCGGTCGATAACCGTCACATCGTTATTTTGACTCGCCAAATGTTTGGCAATATTAAAGCCAACTTGGCCTGCGCCGCAGACAATTACTTTCATAAAAGCACCAATAGACCTGAATATTCTACCATCATCATACTAAGCAGGCGGAGCTATCTTTGTTGTACCTGTCAGCCCTAATGACTTGAGTTTCCGGTGCAACGCTGATCTTTCCATCCCAATAAATGCAGCCGTTCGGGAAATATTCCCGCTAAAACGGTTAATCTGAATTTTCAGGTATTCCCTTTCAAAAGCCTCCCGTGCCTCACGAAGAGGCGTAGTCATGATGCCGCTGTCTGTTTCAGAGTGCAACAGATCGTCTGTACCCAACCGAATTTCCTGAGGTAACTGATTTGCGGTAATTTCACCGTCTAATTCATCGGCCCCCATAATAACGACACGTTCCATGATATTTTTCAACTGCCGCACGTTACCCGGCCAATCATAGGACTGCAGGGCTGCAATTGCATCTGTAGTTAATGTGACTTTGGCTCGACCAACCGCCTGCGAAAGAGAATTAAGAAAGTCCTGCGCCAAGATTGGAATATCTTCCCGACGATCCGAAAGAGCTGCCATACGAAGCGGTACAACATTCAAGCGGTGATAAAGGTCTTCTCTAAATCTACCTTCTTCAATTTCGATCAACAAGTTTTTGCTTGTCGCAGAAATAACACGGACATCAACATTAACGCTTGTGTTCCCGCCTACTCGCTCAAACGACTGATCTGTCAACACACGTAGAATTTTAGCCTGTGTTGGTAATGGCATGTCAGAGACTTCATCAATAAATAAAGTACCACCATGAGCGCGTTCAAACACACCTGTTTTAACAACACCGCCATTTTGCTCAATACCGAACAGCTCCTGTTCCATGCGCTGCGGCTCCATAGACGCCGCACTGATCACAATGAAGGAACTATCTGCCCTACGGGAACGAATATGTATCTGACGCCCTGCAACCTCTTTACCTGAGCCTGAAGGGCCCTGAATAAGCACCCGGCTGTTCGTTGCTGCAACTTTCTCGATATTTTGCCTAATATTGTTAATCGCTGTAGAGCGGCCTGTAATATCAATATTAATAGCAGCTTTACGCTTCAACTCTTCATTTTCACGGCGCATGCGCTCCGCTTCTGTTGCGCGGCGCACTGTAATCAGCAGTTGATCGGCTTCAAATGGCTTCTCAATAAAGTCATAAGCGCCCTTTTTAATTGCTGCTACGGCGGTCTCGATATTACCGTGGCCAGAAATCACAACAACCGGCAAGTCTTTATGTCGAGATTTCACCAATTCTAAAATCTCAAGCCCATCGAGTTTACTGCCTTGGAGCCAAATATCGAGTATCAAAAGCGACGGCAGGCGTGCCTCGATTTGTGCAAGGCAGCTATCGCTGTCATGTGCAGTCCGGGTACCATATGACTCATCCTCCAAAATGCCCGCAACTAATTCACGGATATCGGCTTCGTCATCAACAATAAGAATATCAAGTGCCATGTCTGGCATACTCCTTTGATTTACTCTGCCGCACTGGCAGGTGGTTCCCCGTTCGATTTAACAAGTTCACGTATTTGCTCAGCTTTCTCTTCGCTGGCTTTTTCTGACATTGCTTTTTTAGCTTTTTTTCTAAGTGCACTGTGCGAGAAGCTTAAGATGACCCTTGCACCTTGTGGATGGCGATCAGCGATTCTCACAGTTCCGCCGTGCTCTTCCATAATACGACGCACAATCGCGAGTCCCAAGCCTGTCCCTTTAACGCGTGTCGTTACATAAGGCTCCATCAACCGATCTTTGTGGCTTTGTGGAAGACCAAGACCATTATCTTCAACAGAAATTATGGTTTTTTCGCTATCTTGCGACATCTCCACTTCAATAAACCCACCTTCAGCCCCGACGACACCCGCATCATCGTCTTGTTCAAGTCTGCTGGAAACAGATTCAACCGCATTTTTAAGAATATTTGTAAGAGCCTGCCCAACTAGGCGACCATCACATTCAATATTCTTGAATTCGTCTGTCATTAATGTCGAAAACCGGATTCGTGTCGCGGCGACATCCTGCAAAAAGACAGATTGCTTAACAATGTCTGTAAGGTCTGTTTCTTTCAACATAGGTGCCGGCATCCGGGCAAAGGATGAAAATTCGTCCACCATGCGGCGCAAGTCACCAACTTGACGGATAATTGTGTCCGTACACTGACTGAAAATTGGCGCATCAACCTCGATTTGTTTTAGGTATTTGCGCTTCAAACGTTCAGCTGACAATTGAATTGGTGTCAGCGGGTTTTTAATCTCGTGGGCAATACGGCGCGCGACATCTGCCCAAGCCGCAGTTCGTTGGTCGGCAAGCTGCTCTGTTAAATCGTCAAAGGTTACTACATAACCGCGAATATCGATTTCGCCTTCGCGCTCAACAAACACCCGGACCATCAGAGTACGGGTCTCACCGTTTACTTCGACCTGAACTTCGCCTTTGGCCTCACCAATATCTGTTTCTTCACCTTGCCGAAGCAAATCTGCAAACTCTGGCACTATCTCTTCAAGCTTGTGGCCGATAAGCTCTTCATACTGCATACCAATAAGGCTCGCAGCAGAACGATTAGGCAGGAATATAGTACCATCTTGATGTAAGCCCATGACACCCGCGGAAACACCTTCAAGCACTTCCTCTAAGAACCGCCGCCGCTCATCAAGCTCAGCATTTGCGGCAATAAGGTCATCTTGGTTGCGGGCTAATTGATCCGTCATCCGGTTGAATGCGCGGCTGAGCGTTCCGACTTCATCACTTGTAGGCACACTTGGTACGCGGGCCGTTAAATCTCCCCGGCCTACCCGCTCAGCAGCATCAACAAGATTGGAAAGCGGCGTTACCAAACGACTTGAGAACCAAAGACCAATCCAAATAGCTGCTAGAAGGATCAATAAAGCGATGATGATGAAAACCACATTAAACTGTAGCTGAATATCGCCGCGCTGGCCCTCTAGGTTTTCATACTCAGTCACGGCAGACCGCGTCGCATTCAAATACCCAAGTACATTCGGGCTTAAATCTCGGGAAACATACAGATATGTTGGCTGAAAGTATGATGTCAGCCTGATCATACCGATAACACGGTTATCAACCGTATCTGTCCGTATGACACTCTGGCCCGAGCGAACCCTGTCAATAAGTGCGTTATTAAGCGGCGGATTCTGAAGCTCCAACCTGTTACTTGCTCGCGCAATAATTTCACCTGCACCGTCACGTTCCTCGATAACTATAATCTCAGACAATAGACGAGTGGTAAGTGCCGTAGCTGCAACTTTTTGCAAAGCAAGCTGATCACGCTGTTGAAAGCTATTGAGCCTTCCATATGCTCCCGCAATCGCAAGCATATCTTTTTGAATGTTAGCACGGTGCTCCAGCATGTAGGTTTCAGCAACCTCCAAGGAATTGTTCAGCGTGAACCTGATTTTCTCGCTAAACCAAGACTGCAGGCCAAATTCTAGAAACAACGCAGAAAAGACCGTCATAATGATTGGCGGTACAATCGCAATAACGATAAAGAAGCCCGTAACTTTGGTATGAAGCCTTGAACCAGCTGCCATACCCTTTCGGGATAACCATAACCGTACAAACCAGCGTCCAATTGCAACACCAAGTGCCAACAACAGCGCTAAGTTAAGTCCCAGCAAGGCACGCATAGTGCGGCCCGATGTGACATCAAACGGCACAGCTTTTTGTGACATAGCAATATAGGTTGCAATAGCCGACATAACGGCGAGAACAGCGAGAACAATCTCAATTCGACCGGCAAGTTTTAACCGTCGAGCCCACAACATAAACCTAGCCCACTTGCGGTTAGGAAGTCGCGGAACGCCTGCAATAATACCAGTATCTTCAGAGAGTTTTTTATCGCTCATTTCAGCCATGATGCATATTTACAACAAATGTTCCAGAAATATCACATAAAAATTAGTATCCAAAAGCGCTTTCAATCCAAAAATGGTAAATACTCAATATAAATCAAGATATTAGGCTTATTTATTATTTGATGTAATTTCTAATTCTCGTATCTTTTTCCGGAGTGTATTCCTGTTCAAACCCAGCATTTCTGATGCTTTAACCTGATTGCCTTTTGTCGCCGCGAGTACTTTTTGAATTAACGGGCGCTCAATTTCGCGGAGAATACGCTGATATAAACCGGGGGGCGGCATGCCATCATCATGATAATCAAAATATTGATCCAAGTGTTGGCGTACTGTCTGAGAGAGATTGCCACCCGTTGCCTGCGCCATGATGCTAACGGGGCCACCAGCGAGATCAGAAGTGGAACGGTCTAGCTCTTCCTTTACAATCTGGGCTGTTATTTGGTTGCCGGGGTGTAATGCGCAAATTCGGTGCAAAAGATTTTCAAGTTCTCTAACGTTGCCCGGCCAATCAAATGATTGCAGCATTTTTTTAGCGCTGTCATTCATGGTTTTATAGGGCAAACCGGTCTCAGTTGCCTTTTTAAGAAAGTGCTCAGCTAAGGCAGGCACATCCTCAATACGCTTCCGAAGCGGTGGAAGAGCAAGTGGTACAACATTCAGCCTGAAGAATAAATCCTCGCGGAAATCACCTTCTTTAACCATCTGCCGTAGGTTTTTATTGGTCGCCGCTACAATGCGCACATTTGTTTTGATACTTACTTGGCCGCCAACTGTCCGGTATTCACCTTCTTGCAGAACCCGTAGCAATCGGGTCTGCGCCTCAAGAGGCATGTCGCCAATTTCATCGAGAAAAAGTGTCCCTCCCTTTGCTTGCCCAAACCGACCAGTAGTCCTCGTTTCCGCACCCGTAAAAGCACCGCGCTCATGCCCAAATAGCTCACTTTCAATAAGCTCTTTTGGTATTGCCGCCATATTAACAGGTACAAAAGGATTATCTTTCCGTGCACTATGATTATGGATTGCTCGCGCAACCAATTCTTTGCCCGTACCACTTTCACCAATAATCAAGACGGTTAAGTCAGTTTGTACCACGCGTGCCATCGCCCGGTATATGTCCTGCATAGCTGTTGAGCGCCCAATAAGGAGGTTTTCTTCCTCATCTTCCTCAATCATTTTTGGAACAATTGATTGCTTAAGTGCTTTCTTAACAATTGATACTAACTCATCAATATCAAAAGGTTTTGGCAAATATTCAAATGCCCCTTTATTGGCTGCAGTCATCGCTGTTGAAAGCGTATTTTGTGCGCTCATAATAATGACAGGCAAGTCTGGCCGCATCTCTTTAATTGTTGATAGCGTTTCAAGGCCATTACCACCGGGCATCATAACATCAGAGATAACTACATCCCCCTGCCCACCAGTCACCAGGCGCTCTAATTCAGGTATATCTTCGGCTTCAATAACCAGCCAACCTTCTTGGCGCAACGCTTCGCTGACAACCACGCGTATTGTGAGGTCGTCATCCGCAATTATAATGCTTGGTTTATTTCTGCTCACTTTTTTGCATCCCCATAGAGCGCCAGCTGAACTTTAAAAATAGCACCACCTCCGCCGTGTGTATCACATGTCACTGTCCCGCCCATCGCGCTAACATACCGCGCAACCAAGGCAAGTCCTAACCCCGTACCGCCCTCTTTCCCGCTCACAAACGGGTCAAACAGATGCCCCTTAAGATCGTCAGGTATACCTGGCCCATTATCACGCACGGTTATTTCAATAGGAAGACGTATACGCTCGCCCTTCTCATTGCGTATCCAAATACCATGCCTGTAGGCCGTTGTTATTGTCAGCTCTGCTTCAGGGCCGGCTGCCTCAATTGCATTTTTAACAAGATTGAGGAAAATCTGGACTAGACGGTCATAATGACCGTGAACATCAGGTAAAGAGGGGTCAAACCGGGGTCTAATAACTGCTCTTGAACCAAACCCGGCTACAGTAACATTCACCACATGATCAAGTACTTGGTGAATATTAACGGGCTCCAGCACCTCTTCTGTTGGCGTACTGAAAGTCTCAAGTTCATCGACAAGGTTTTTGATACGATCCACTTCCTTACATATCAACTCGGTTAATCGGATATTTTTGCCATCAAGCGCTCGCCCCATCAACTGGGCCGCACCGCGAATGCCTGAAAGTGGATTTTTTATTTCATGTGCAAGCATAGACGCCAAGCCGCTAACTGAGCGTGCTGCGGCCTCCATCTCATCCTTCTTTTCTAGAAAAGCCGTAATGCGCCGCGGCTGCACCGTCAACAAAACACCACCCTCTTCCCCAAAAGGATTCGCGTGTAAATCCATCAATTCGATATCGCCTATTGGCGGCATACATGGCACATCATAACTATTCAGAGGGCTATAATCTTTGCGGGATCGTAGAACCAAGTCCTCCAAGGCATAACCAATACCGCGTAAATTGGTAACTGGGGCCCCTAAAAGAACTTCTTTGCTTTGTTCAAAAATAGCCTCAGTGTGTGCAAAAACTGCTTCAATATGGTTCTCAGCAGAGACCAAAATTACAGCTTGATAGAGGTTTAGTAAAACTTCTTCCGCAAGTGAACTATTAGAGCCCCCTGAAGGCTGGGAATGCGATGTCTCGGTATCTGATGAGGCTCGCGTTGCATCCATTAGGCAGCCATTTCCTCACATAAT
>CAXBKT010000049.1:0-20465 GCA_963976155.1 uncultured Kordiimonadaceae bacterium
TTTTGCGAGGAGTTTTTCAACGGAATAGGTCAGTTGCGGATATTCGACCTGTAAAACTCAATGACTGGTTAGTCGTCAATAAGCAGCCATTAGGGTGGCTTTGAAAATGTCTCCCTATTTGTGAGATTTTGTCTCGTTTAATATGAGATTGGTATTCAGAAACCATAGAATACTGCCGCGAGTGTCGCGCTAACTTTGAAAACACACTCAGCAAGAAACATAGTGTCCAGTGGTAGCTATGAGCCCTGATTATTGATTAAGGGTGTGACGACGAGTGAAACGCGTCTTTTTATATCGCCGGTCAACTCACTAAGTGCGTAATTTGTGTCGGTGAGATAGTTTATGTAATGCCCGTTGAAAATGTAAAAGATGTTCGTCGCCATATCTGCGATATCAAAAGTGGCTTTTAATTTTTGATGTTGATTATGTTCAAACATAACGCCGTAAATTAGTAATTTTGCGGTTTCATCGGCCCATTTGACAGTGGCATCTATTTCTGGCTCGCCTGTAACGACAGAAGGCCAATGTTGGTAGGGGACATCAATATTTTTACTGGGTTTACTTAGTATTGATAGGAAGACATCGAGTAGTTCACATAGTGTTTCGTCTGGGGAATTTTTAGGAGAGAGAACGCACTGCCAACCTCTCGTGAAAATATCCTCCAGGTCGTTTTTTATGCAAGCTGCAAGAATAGCATTTTTCTTTCCAAAAAGGCGGAAAACAGTTGCAATGCCGACACCTGCTTCATCGGCAATCACTTGCATCGTTGTATGCTTGTAGCCTCGGTCCTGAAATAGTTTTAACGCGGCATCAATTATTTCGTCACGCGCAAAACGTTTTTGCCGCTGACGTAAATTTTCTTGCTTCTTATCTTTGATATAGGAAGCTTTTTCTTTCTCATATTGTGATTGAAGATGTGCCACGTTTTGTTGCCAAGGTGCCTTTAAATGGGAGCCGTTTTGATTTTAAGTTGTCAATAGAGAAGGACAATAACCATCATATAGCAATAGTTGTTGTCCCTCTCTTATATATCTACCCATAAACAAGCTTGGATTCCGCGTCAATTGTCCCGCTTGTAAGGCCATCAACTATCTCGGTTAAGTCGGTGATGAAAGTATTGATTACTTCGTCGTCCATTGCGGCATCTATTGGTAAATTAAGCAGGGGAGGTTCCTGAGTGCCAAGCATGATCCAGCCTTTGGTCATGAGAGCTGAGGAAACTTTTCCGATATCAATACCCACACCTTCTACAGCGAGAGGCAGTAGTTCTGATTTCCACACACTCAGGCTGGGAATTGCATTAATTCGGGTTGTTAGTTTCTCGCGGGTATCAAGGATACGGCGTGCCATTTTGAGGTATCCGTCATTTCCCAGATACGTCATTACTGCCCACGCTGCGAAGATGGCCCCGCCAAAACGCGTACCAGCAAACCCTGTAGTGTGATACTCACCGCCGGGCCAATCAGAAGGATGACAATGATGGTATTTTTGAAGCTCTGTGTCTCGCCAGAGGATGGTTGAACAGGGTTTAGGGCAATAGCCATATTTATGAAGGTCTGCTGATATAGACATAACCCCATGTACCCGAAAATCCCAGCTCGGTATTTCGTGGCCGAGTTGTTCCATAAAGGGGGATAAGTACCCTCCGACACAAGCATCCACGTGCATCCACAAGTTATTTTCCATCGCAATTACTGCTAACTTCTCGATTGGATCATAAAGGCCGTACGGCCAGCATGGTGCGGACCCCACGATGCCTATGGTATCTTCGTCGATCAATGCTGCCATTGCATGTACGTCTGCTTTGTAGTCCGCGCCTACAGCCACCCGCACTATGCGAAGTCCGTAGTAGTGGCATCCCTTTGTGAAGGTGGGGTGCGCGGAGTATGGGACAATCACTGTTGGTGTTTTACAGTTTGGTTTATGATCTTTTGCCCATTCACGCATGGCGTGGAGGGCGCTGTAGACACTTTCAGACCCTCCACTGGTCATGTTCCCTGCGCTCATGCTTCCACCATTTAGCAACGATAGGCACATTTGCAGTACTTGTTGTTCAATATCTCTCATGTAGGGTACGCGTGCGGAGAAAATACCATTATCGGAGAAAAACTCTTCGTATACTTTGAAGCTTAGGTCCTGCACGTCAGGTGTTGCTCTAAATGCTTTTGCCCAATGCATACGGATTGGGTCTGGTTTTATTTTTTCCAGATGATCCAGCACTTTGTCCTGACTCCAGCCATTTTCTGGAAGCTTGTGGTGTGACGTATCGTTCATTCCTATATACTCCTTTTAATGCGGCAACTGAACTAAGCTCCCCCTCAAGCTAAACCTTAATATTGATGATATTAATTTTATTTACAATATCAAAATGATAGTTTAATAACAAAAAATATCATTTATGGGAGTTTTGGTTGTGAAGTTCTTGGAATATTCTTTAGGCAAACGGTTACTTGTTGTGGCGGTTGCTTGTTTTCGTATTCAACTTGGCCACGCTTTCTGTGTTGCGGCCTTTTTACTGCTATGCTCGCAGACAGCGCGTGGTACGGATATCAACGAAGATACTTTTAGAGATAACCTTAGGGTTCTAGCTTCCGATAACTTTGAAGGACGAGCACCTGCGTCACGCGGAGGAGATCTAACGACTGAGTTTTTGGTGGAAAAACTGGCTTCTTACGGTGTTCTTCCGGGGAATAAGGGGCGCTTCAAACAGGAGGTGCCACTACAGGTCCATGAAACCCAGCCAGCTACAAAGATGACATTTGAAGTTGGGTCAAAGGATTTTCCTCTTAGGTATGGGCAAGATTTTGTTGTTAAAACCCGTCGTCAAGTACAGCAATACAGTCAGGACAAAGGCGAGATAATTTTTGTAGGTTACGGGATTGTTGCTCCAGAATTTGACTGGAACGATTATGACGGAATCGATGTTACCGGGAAAACTGTTGTTGTTCTTGTCAATGATCCGGGGTTTGCATCTAACGACGAAGAATTGTTCTCTGGCAAAAATATGACCTACTATGGCCGTTGGACCTATAAAATTGAGGAAGCATCCAAGCAAGGGGCGGACGGGGTAATTTTAGTTCATGAAGAACAGGCCGCTACCTATCCTTGGGAAGTGGTTTACAGTTTGACCGCAAACAAGCAGCATAGTCTTCTGGCAGCCTCTAAAAACACCCAGCCTATTGCGTTTGAGGGGTGGATCACAAACGAAGTTGCCCGCAAAGTATTTACGCTTTCTGGTAACAATTATGATGCACTGGTGGCGAGCGCTTCATTACCGGGTTTTAAAGCAGCATATCTAGATGCTGAATTATCTCTGAGTATCGAAAACACTTACGGTTTTGTGAAGTCGGATAATGTCATTGGCATAATTCCGGATACAACCAGAGCAGACGAATATATATTGTTTGTCTCGCACTGGGACCATATGGGACAGTCAAATAAGCAAGGCCAAGATACTATTTATAATGGTGCGGTAGATAACGCGACGGGTGTCGCGGGTTTGTTGGAGCTTGCTAAGGCTTTTGCCACAGCAAAAATTACAACAGAACGAACAGTAGTCATTTTGTCAGTTACAGCAGAGGAATACGGTTTGTTGGGCTCAAAGTACTACGTGCAAAATCCAGTATTTCCCTTGAATAGAACCGCTGCAATATTCAATATTGACATGTTAAACGTTTTTGGACCTACAAGTGATATTTCGGTTTCTGGTTATGGGCGATCGGACTTGGATGCCTATGTTGAACAAACAGGCCAGCAGCACCAAAAGGCTATCTCAAAAAACCCCGGGGCTGAAAGGGGGCGCTATTATCGCTCTGACCATTTCAACTTTGCCAAAGCCGGTGTTCCTGCTCTTTTTATTCTACCGGGTCAAAATCATCGCGTGCATGGTCGCGAGTGGATGGGGGATCGGGAAGCTGAATATTATGCTGAGCGCTACCATACGCCAGAAGATGAATACCATGAAAATTGGGATTTGAGCGGTGCGGTCGAGGATCTGAAATTCATATTTGATCTGGGTAATCTTTTGGCAAACAGCAAAAGTTTTCCATGCTTAGCATTCGACAATGAATTTAGGGAAGTTAGAAACCAATCCATGGAAAGAAGCTCTTGCGGATAATTGAATGAGAAAGACCAGCTTATGACCGAGCCGATATTTTGCATCCCTAAGGCTAAGAGTTTGGCTAGTCTGATGAATATGTGCGACAGTTCGTATTCTTAAGAAATTCAAGGGATTAAAAATGTTAAAAGTTACTATGGTGAAAATCGAAGACATATACATCCCAACTGCCCGACGTAAAGAGTTGGTGCAAGACAAGGTTGACGCTGTCACGGAAAGAATGCTCAACGGAGATGAGGAGAAGCCAATTCGAGTCCGTACCGGAAAAGGGCGTTTTGTTTTGGTTGAGGGCATCCACAGGCTGGAAGCCAGTAAGGCGCTGGGAGAAACAGATATTGGCGCTTATGTTGTGCAGGCGCCTAAATTTTAAAAACCTAGCTAGCTGCACCAAGCTGATTTTATTTTCGGGCTGGCCCAATTTCTTGTTCAGTGACTAAGTGCATGTTTGGACAATAAAAAGTGTTCTATGTACCGTCATGGATATGCATCATTTATGGCATATAGTGTGCAAATTGGGATTATTTTGACAAAGCGTTAACTCACTTTAAAATAGCCAACGGTAAAATGAACTTGTTTCACCGCACGCTTGGCTGTATCCGTGTGCGCTTATCAATGCGATTAACCGGCAGTTTTGCGGTTAAAACCCGTTTCCGAAAGAATATGATGACAGAATTTGATGGTATCGTTCCGGTGCTTGGCCAAGCCTTAACTAAGCGCGGTTATACCTCTCTCACGCCTGTGCAAAAAGAAATGCTGGCTCCCGAACTTGCTGGTGCTGATGCCTTGGTTTCAGCTCAAACAGGCTCAGGCAAGACCGTTGCCTTTGGTCTTGCGCTTGCACACAACATTCTAGAAGGCGCTGAAAAACTTACTCAGGCGCATTCGCCGCTTGCACTTGTTATTGCGCCGACACGCGAGCTTGCCCTTCAGGTGAAGCGTGAACTTGAGTGGCTCTACGAGATGGCAGGTGCGACAATTGCATCTTGTGTAGGCGGCATGGATATGCGCACCGAGCGCCGTGATCTTGCTAGAGGAGCACATATTGTTGTTGGTACACCAGGCCGGTTATCATATTGAGCGAGGTTCGCTGGATATGTCAGGGCTACGGGCAGTTGTTCTTGATGAAGCAGACGAGATGCTTGATTTGGGTTTTCGCGATGATCTTGAGTATATGTTGGATACCGCGCCTGATCATCGGCGTACGCTTTTGTTCTCTGCTACTGTGCCTAAATCCATTATGGGTCTCGCGAAGCGTTATCAACGAGACGCGATCCGTATTGAAACTAAAAGTGATACAAAACAGCACCAAGATATTGAATATCGTGCGCTCACCCTTGCTCCGAATGACAAGGAAAATGGCATCATTAACGTGATCCGGTTTTTTGAGGCGCCTAATACAATTGTTTTTTGTAGTACGCGTGCGGAAGTGAACCGTTTGACGAGCCGCCTAAATAACCGGGGTTTTTCGGTTGTGGCGCTATCAGGTGAACTAAGCCAAAATGAGCGCAGCCACGCCCTACAAGCAATGCGGGACGGACGTGCGCGGGTGTGTGTTGCCACAGATGTTGCGGCCCGTGGAATTGACCTGCCTGGGCTGGAACTCGTGATTCATGCGGATATCCCAAAGAATAAAGAAATTTTGCTACACCGCAGCGGGCGTACAGGCCGGGCGGGACGTAAGGGTGTTTGTACCCTTATGGTGCCTTACCCTGCACGTAGGCGCACAGAGCGCTTGCTCAGTACCGCAAAAATTGACGCAGTCTGGGCTAGTCCGCCAACCATGGACGAAATTACAGCCCAAGACCGTGAACGTTTCTTAAAAAATCCGGTACTTACCGAGGTGATGACAGACGAAGAACGCCCACACGTTAAAGAGCTTCTTGAGCATCACAGTGCCGAGCAAATAGCTGTTGCTTTAGTCCGACTGCAGAAAACTGGCCAGCCAGTGCCAGAAGAATTGTCAGATAATGGACCAATGTATGACAATGGTAGGGACCGAGATCGGGGTAGGGATAGGGACCGCGACAGAGGCAGAAACCGCGATAGAGACAGCAGCGAACGCCCACAGAAAAACCGTCAGGACTTTAGTAATGGGACTTGGGTGTCTTTAACTGTTGGACGGAAGCATAACGCTGAACCACGTTGGATTTTACCTACTCTTTGCAGAGCGGGGCATATCACAAAGAAAGAAATTGGCTCAATCCGTATTCATGAAAATGAAACGCATGTTGAGCTCGCGCCTGATATTATTGACAAATTCTTTGAGGCGCTTGGCCCGAGCCGTAAGCTTGAGAAGAGTATTACAGTCGATAAACTTCGTGGTCCAGCACCAGAAGCTCATGGCAGCCGTAGTCAAAAACCACGCCATGATAGAAAGCCTTACGAAGGTGGTCGTTCAGAAGGTAGATCAGAAGGCCGTTCTGGTGACAGGAGTCGAGGAAAGCCAACCGAACGTAGGGAAAGACCTGACCGGGATAATAAGGCTCGTCCAAAACGCACCTATAGTGAGGACAAGCCGGTTAAGGCTAAGCCGAAAGCAGCATTGCCAGCTACCGATAAAAAGTCCTCGCCAAGCAAGGCTGCAGAGAAAAGCGCTGGAACGAAGCCTGCAGTTGAAAAGCCTAAGGCGAGCAAGAAGAAACCAAAATGGACCGCTGAACAAAAACGCGCGCGTGATGAGGCTAAGAAGTCTAAAGGTGCAGTTGGTAAGACAGCTGGTGGTGATGTACCATTAAAGCGAAAATAAAAAAGTAATTATGGGTGGTTATAGATAATACTTCTATGATCACCTGGTTAGTTCTGAATACTTTGGCTTCTAGGCCTGTTAGGCTTTTGGCACATCCTTATCCGGCTTATCATAATAGAATTCTTTAGGCACGTCGGCCCCGCCTGAAATAATGAATGACATTGCTTCTTCAAGTGTCCAATTTGTAGGGACAATATTCTCAATTGGCACAATTTCAAGATAGCCAGATGTTGGATTGGGTGTGGTTGGTACGTAGACTGCTGCTAGTTCGCGACCGGTTTTACTATCTTTGAAAGTACGTGTGACAAGGCCGACAGTTTTCATTTCTTTTGATGGGAATTCAATAAGTACAACCCGCTCTACATCGCCTGTTGTGGTTTGCAAAGCATCTGCAAGCCGGCGGATCATATTATAGATTGATTTTGCAATGGGGATACGTTGGATCGTATCATCAAGTAATTTTAAAATACGCTGACCTAGCCATTTTGAGGCGAGCCAGCCTACAGCGTAGAGCATCACTAGTAGCACAATAATAGAGAGTGCCGTTCTAAACCAAGGTGCTCTGACAAGTGTGTAATAGCTACTCTCGCCCGGGTATACGCCCGCCGTCATCCAGTTTATGATGGGGGCTGCCAAGTCATTGATGACACCAACTATCACCGATAGAAGCAGCAAGGTTAGCCATATGGGGATAAGAGTGAAAAGACCCACGAGCATATAGCGGCGAGCTTGTATCCAATATGAACTTTTTTGTTCCGTTTCCATCGATAGTTCCCCGTCTGATTTGTGTCTAGTTTGATATCTAAAACTCATTGTATTAGCTGGCTAAAAGAAACCATGTTTGTGCAACAACCCCAATGCTCATAGAAAAGCTAGATACTAGCGTTCATGGAGTAGGTGCTATTTTTCTCGGACAAGCCTAAAGCCAACTGTAGGGAGTCGGTCAGTGTAGCTTGCCTTTTGACGAAACTGCATGATCATAAAAGCGGGCCGGTCCAGATCAGGCGCTCCTCGAATGACACCTGTTTTGCAGGTACCAGTTTCTTCAAGATAAGGAGCTGGTGTGGCACGCTCTGTGAAATCTGGATGCCAGCAGTCGCCTACCCATTCGCCCGCATTGCCGAGCATGTCATATAGGTCAAAGTTGTTGGGCCTGAATGACGCAACTGGGAATGTTGCGAAAGAGTCAGAAGAGTCTCCACAAGTTGGGCATGATGCGGTATTTTTGTCTGTAACCGTTTGTAAAACAGCTATCTGGTTGTTTACGGTCGAAGCCATGTAGGCCCATTCAAGTTCGCTGGGTAGCCGCCATAAATTCAGTCCGCCTGCAGCTTGCCATTTCATGTTGATCCAATTGATAAATAAGTCAATGTCCGACCGGCTTACATTCACAACTGGGCGTTTCCCTTTGCCCCAACCGTTGTCACTAGGGTTGTAGCCCGCACAGTTGCCGTCTACGACACACATATCCCACTGATTAAAGGTTACTTCATGTGCCATTGCTACAAATGGGGTTTGAATCTCGACAATACGGGAAGGATAGTCAAAGCCTGCATTCGATGGCTTTTTGTGAATATAGGCGCCTCTGCGGATTGTAACTGTAGGCCCAGTAAGTATACGGCGTGGTTTGTTGTCTTCTGCCAAAGCAAGGGCTTTTTGCGCCTCTGCTAGATAATTGCCTTTTGGGTACATTGCGAGAAAGCTTTTTAAGGAGTCAACAGAACCATCTTTGCTCGCTTTATAAAAAGCAAGAGCTTCACCTCTCAGGCGTGCTTCTGAACTGCTCAGGCTATCGGGGTATGTAGAAAGATATTCTCTATAACTGTTGGCTGTATTTAATTTTCGAGCAACTCGAAATGCTGCTGCAGCGGCACCGCGTTTTGCATCCAACTCGAAGGCACCGTTAGGCCAATATTCCAGATACCGCAAATAGGCTATTTCCCCATTTATTTCCTTGGCTCTGCGGAAGCTAAGAAAATCCGCAGCGGCAACATGATTACCATCAGGATATTGCTCACGGTAGGCTGCATAGGCGAAAATTGTTCCTTGGGTTTGCGCGTAGGCGAAGCCGGATTGGTCAGACTCTGCATAGGATTTAATAGCATGTTCGATTGTGGCAGCTAATTTTGTGGCTTCGTTTTTATATAATAAAGGGACTATTTTTAGGCCTAAATATCGCGCGACGAGCTCTTTAGCTCGCTTATATTGAGCGACTTTTTCTGCGGCTTTTGCTGCGAAATATAATACATCTGGGGTAGCCTCAGTGTTTGAGCGCATCAACTCTTGAAAGATCTGATCTGCTTGGATGAAGCGACCGCTATCGAAGGCTTCAAGCGCAACTTGAAAACTTTTTTCCTGAGCTTGAGCCGTCAGAGTAATTGTTGCAGCTAGCAAACAATAAGTAAGGGTACTTTTTAACCACATGCATAGTGACCTTATTTTAGCCATCAGAATAGGGATACTCTAGCATAGTGAGGAGAAGAGAAGTTACTATAGTTTTTTGAGCTTCTTCACCTTGCCTTGAGCCCAATATCACTTGGGCATCTTATGTTGATAAGCTATTGATTGTTTTAATATTATATAGTGAATACTTGGCACTTGGTTTCATTCGTTACAAAGGCTTGACGTAATTGCATAATTCGAGAATGCCAATATTAAACACCATGCTGGAAAGGAAGTTTCTGCTAAATTTTAAGCAATATTCTTACTGTGTGAACTTGCGAGCTCGGCATATTTTTCTCGTTTTTGGTTGGCTGCTGATGTTCGGTATAGTTGGTGCGGGGCAAAGCGTTAGCGCTGACACCTTGACACATAGTGTCGAGGTGAGAGGTATAGAAGATAATTCATTAATGTATGTACGTAGGTCTTTTAATGAAAAGTCTCTCTTGAAGGAAAAAAAGTCTGAACCGATTGTATCTGTTGCTAAACTTCGGGGATTGGTGAAGTCGGATTACGAGTTATTAACCACAATACTTAGAGCTGAAGGGTTTTACGGTGCGCAAGTAACAAGGCAGGTTGCTCGGCGAGAAAATCATTTTGTTATCGAATTACACGTTGTGCCCGGAGTACAATATGTTTTTGGAGAGATTAACTATAATCTTGAAGGCTCAAATTCTGATGCGGCTTTAGTGGAGGAACTCTATAACGCAATCGCTCTTAAGTCTAATGAACCTGCGGTGGCAGCAAGGGTTGTTGCTGCGGAAACATCTTTGGTAAATATGTTGCTGGAAATGGGTTTCCCTTTTGCCGGTCAGGTATCCAAGGAAATTGTTGTCGACCATAAAAGGCAGGCGATGGACATCAATTTTAACGTCAATAGTGGCGTGCGGCGTTCTATTGGGTCTCTTCAGTTTCAGGGCCTTAAATCTGTTTCAGAGGAATATCTACAAGGATTTGCAGAGTGGCAGCAGGAAGACCGTTTTGCTCAGACAAAAATTAATAACCTGCGGGCTCGTCTGATTCATAGCAACTTGTTCTCGACCGTAACGGTGAAGGCACAAGCGGCCGAAGCTAACCGCGCTGATGTTTTGGTGAATGTCGAAGAGAGTAAGCACCGGACACTAGGTATTTCAGGCGGTTATTCTAGTGCAGAGGGCTTTGGTGGAGAGGCTTCATGGGAGCATAGAAATATTTTTGGTGAAGGCGAACGTCTGACCTTAACAGGTCGTGGTTCTGAGGTTGAGCAGTCTTTTTCAGGAATTCTGGAAGTGCCTAATTATAAACGCCTTGATCAAACTGTAACATTTGAGAGCCTCTTTAAAAGGGAGGATACGGACGCCTTTTTTGCGCATACGATTAAAGTACGAGCGAACTTGGAGCGCGTTCTTTCGCCGTCACTTTCAGTTTCTGCGGGTACGGAATTTGAATTTAGTGATGTAACAGATATTTCGGGTGATAGAGATTTTTATATTACGTCACTACCGCTTGGTGTTCGGTGGGACACTTCAGATGACTTGCTCGATCCAAGTAGGGGCTTTCGGCTTTACTTAACAACAGCACCTAGTTTTAGCATCGACGGGAATAAATTTGCGTTCTTGAAAAACCAAATCCGAACCAGCGCTTATTTTCCGTTAGCGCGGGATCGCAAATTTATTGTGGCACTAAGATCAAGGATCGGGTCAATTATTGGGCCGGGAACCGAGAGTTTGTCAGCAACTCGTCGCTTTTTTGCTGGTGGCGGCGGGTCAATTCGAGGGTTTTCTTTTCAACGAGTTGGCCCTCTAGACATTAATGATGACCCACTCGGAGGTAGATCGGTTGCCGAGGTAGCTGCGGAGCTTAGATGGAAGATCACACAGGATGTTAGTCTCGTTCCATTCTTGGAAGGTGGTAATGTTTATGCAAGCGAGCTACCGAAGTTTACCGACTTCCGATGGGGGGCAGGGCTTGGGGTGCGCTATCATACAAATTTTGGCCCTATCCGGTTTGATTTAGCGGTTCCTTTGGGGAGGCAAGAAGGTGAGCGGCGGTTTCAGCTTTACATTAGTTTGGGACAGGCATTTTGACCGAACAGCCTAAAATTGAGAAACGTTTGCCTAAGCGAAAAATACTAAAAAAAGTTGCTATTATTACATCAGCTTTGGTCGTTCTAGGTATTCTGTTGCCACTGGCCTATTTGGATACCGCGGCAGGCCATAAAACGCTTGTTGCATGGGCCAATGAGAGACTAGCGGTTGAAGATAGTGGCATCAAGCTTGGTAAGCTTGAAGGTTCCCTTTATTCTGACTTTGGTTTTGCTGATATTATTGTATCAGACCCAAACGGGGTTTGGCTGAAACTTCATCAGGTTAACATTAATTGGTCGCCGCTTAAGCTGGTTTGGGGGACGCTTCAAGTATCTGAAATGCACGCGAAAACTGCACAGCTTTATAGGTTACCCTACAAAGGGGAAACAACTAAAGCCGCTACTAGTGACACATGGGCAATGCCAACAATGCCTTTTGATGTTGATGTTAAGTCCTTTGAAGTTGCTGAAATAGATGTCGCTAAAAATTTGGTTGGTAAACGGGCTTCTTTTGTTAGTCGAGGCGCACTGGAAATTAACCGAGTGAAGGGCACCTTTCTCAAAGCCACGCTTGTTAATACGGGAAAAACGGCAGACGAGATTTTTGTTCAAATTGATTACCCAAAAAATAAAAATACTCTTTCAGTCAATGCAAACATTAGTGCTCCGCGTGGCGGCGCAATCGGGGCGTTCATTGGCATTAGTCCAGACTATGATATTCAGGCGCATCTTGAGGGTAGTGGACCTACTGGGAATTGGGCTGGTCAGTTTACAGCACAGATTAATGATACAGAAATCGCGCGCGCCTCTTTACGGGTTAAAGATAAAGCCTTAGCTCTTCGGGCAAACTTGGAGGCGGGTGATTTTGTTCAGGATGAAACGGTCACCCTTTTCGGCAAAAGTGCAACTTTATCTCTTGATGTGCAGCCTACGGAAGATATTAGTATAGCTGATTTTTCTGCGTCCCTATCGGCGGAAACCCTTAAGTTTAATGCGACAGGGCAGCTTTCACCGATTGATATGAAAATTATAAATAGGGTGGAATACTCCGCCGAAATCCTTGAGACGCAGCAGCTTAATAAAATGCTGCAGCCCCTGCGCTTGGAGCCCTTTGAACTTACTGGATATGTGAGCGGTGATATAACTGCGCCTAAAATAACGACGATTTTCAGTGACATGCTCGTAGCACATGAAACTGGCGTTGGAATGAAGGCCGGTGGGCAAATTGAAACGACATTATTGGGCGGCAGTATTTCCATTCAAACGACGGGGACACTTGAGAATATTGCAGGCAAGACATTAGCTCAAAGTATACCGGATAGCGTTGTTGCTGTCGCGGGCCCCGGGTTGGATTGGCAGCTATCAGGAAGTATAAATTCAGCGAGCAATCAAATTAACCTCATCAATGCCGTTCTTCAAAATTCGAATATAAAACTGAGCGGCAACGGCAAAGCTAATATGACGTTCGAGGCTTTCGAGGGAGAGATCTCTGCGTTGCTTTCCAATAGTGGATTACTATTGTTCTCTTCAAAGGGGGAACTGCTCGCAGATATGTCAGTAAGGCGTCTTGCAGGAGATGCGCGGACACAAGCAAATGTTAGTATTGTGGGTGAAAAGCTTGAACTGCCCGATAAAACTTTGAGTGATCTTTTAGGCGGGAGTCCAACACTGGAGATTTCTGCAGTTCTAAATTCAGATGGCTCGTTGGCAATACCTGCCGTGGACCTTATGTCAAAACATGTGGTTCTCAAGGGGGATGCGGCAGTGTCGCCTGATCTTCGTTTTGAATCCTCTAAATTTGGTTTGACGCTATCGGAATTGAATACTGTACGTAGTTTGGAGAACCTATCTTTTGCGGGGACGCTTTCTGTAGACGGAGTGCTTCGAGGGTGGGTGACTAACCCGTCAATTGTACTAAATACAAACCTGCAACAGTTGGATATACAACGTATTAAGTTACATGATATGGGGGCTGAACTAAGCGTACGGAACCTATTCTCTGCCCCGAATGGTAGACTTGAGCTTACGAGTGAAACGGACTTTGGCCCCCTAATTGCTGAGGCGGATTTTTTGTTTGAGCAATCAGGAGCGTATCAAGTTTCTGATTTAAAGGCTGTTTTCGCGGAAAGCTATCATGCCGAAGGCGGTATTCAAGCCGCGGCAGGAAAACCAGCTGTGGGAAGCGTCAAAATTCGTACAGATGCACAAGAGCCTACCTACGGCACAATCTCCGGGGAGTTGTTGTTTGAAGGTAAGGGGCAAAAGCAAGGATTAACCCTTAAAGGGACTGCCGTGACTATAAAGGCCGTACTGGAAGACGGTGAGGTTTTATCCTTAGAGGAAGGAGATGTAATTTCTTCTGTTGTTTTTGCAAATGACCAGCCTCTGATTGATCTCACTCTAAGTTTAACTGGTTTTTCGCACCCAGCTATACAGATGAGCAGTGCGACAGTTGTTGCCAAACAGCATGGCAAAGAAATTGATTACGATATCAACCTACGTGGTACGAACTTGACACCGTATGGCATGGCCTTATCTGGAAAGGCTTTTGCCTCAAATGAGGACGGGCTGAACCTCAGTATGGCGGCGATGGGAAGTCTGGGTAAGACGATAGTAAAAACCAAAGAGCCTATGGTTGCGCTTGTACATAATGGTGATTTTACTTTGTTGCCTTTTGTGCTTGAACTTGGGGAAGGTTTTTTTGCTGGCTCGCTTTCTTCTACAGAGGATGAACTCAAGGTTTCACTAAGTGCTCGGAACGCTGACATTGCTCCAGCGATCATGTTTTATCCGAACATCCCTTTGACAGGAATTTTGTCAGGTGATGTTGAAATGCGCGCTGTGAAGGAAGGTGCAGATGGTGGTTTTAACCTTAATTTATCTTCTATTAGTGCTGGTGCTGACGCTACGGTTTTGGATGATAGGATGGGTGTTGCAATAACGGGGAAGCTCTCTGGGGGGCATTTGGGCTTTTCTGGGAAGATTGGAATGGGCGACGTGCTGTCAGCAGAGTTTCAAGGCGACTTGCCAGTCGTTGTGGATGCCAAAATGAAGAGATTGAGCATTGAACGCGAGAAAGCTGTTCGCGGCGAAGTTCATTGGCAAGGAGATGTGTGGCCTGTTTGGCCGGTGCTGAACCTCGTAAATCATGACCTTACTGGTATGGCGGAGACACACCTGACAGTGGGTGGTACTCTTAACGAACCTGAATTAAGTGGTCGGCTGGGCCTGAAAAAGGGGCGTTATGAAAATATGCAGACAGGCTTTGTCGCGGCGGGCATTGAAATGGATGCTTCAGTGGAGGGTGAGCAGCTTTTGCTTGAGCGTTTTACCGCGACCGACGGGGCAGATGGCTCGGTGATTGCAGACGGTAAAGTTATATTAGAGTCTGATTTTGATTTCATTGCCGAAGGCAGTCTTGTACTGGATAAAGCGATCATTGTTCGACAGCCAAAGCTGGATGTTATGGCATCAACTAAGCTCGCTTTCTTAAAAACACCCACACGAATGGAACTAAATGGCGATATACATGTTGACCAAGCCAACGTGGGGGCGATCGTAGAGACAGGTTCTTCAGTTATTGAGCTTGAGGTTCAAGAAATAAATGGTGAAGGCATCAGTGGGTACGATAAAACCAATACAGGGAGCCACATTGGACCATTGTTATTAAACCTTAACTTTGAAGCCCCCGGGAAGTTATTTATCCGAAGTTATGGGTTAGATTCAGAATGGAACGCATCCATTAAGGTTTTAGGGTCTTCACAAGCGCCGATTGTGGAGGGATCAGCTTCATTAGTTCGAGGTTCCTATGAGTTCTCAGGGAAGATATTCAAATTGTCTAAGGGTACGTTAAGTTTCCCGGGCGATAGAAGTAATGACCCATCACTAGATATAACTGCTGAGCACCAAGTGCCTGGTTTGACCGCAATTTTATCAATCACAGGCCGCGCGTCTGCGCCGGTTCTGACGATGACATCTACACCGAGTTTGCCGCCGGATGAGATATTTTCACGCATTCTATTTGGTACATCAGTTACCGAGCTGTCAGCGATAGAGGCTATTCAATTGGCATCAACTATTCGTACTTTAACCACAGGTGGAGGCCCGGGATTGATAGGGGGTGTCCGCCGTAAGCTGGGTATTGATAGACTTTCGATCGGCAGATCTGAAACGGAAGAGCAAGGCCCAACAATTACCGGGGGTAAATATCTTACCAATAATATTTATGTGGAGGTGACAACTGCTCCAGCTACTGGTGAAACCGCAACTGCGGTCGAGGTGGCCATAACGCCAAATCTATCTGTTGTGACGAGACGAGCGCTTGGTAATGATAATAACCTAGCAATCCGCTGGTCTTGGGATTACTAGGCTCAGTATCACGGTCAACTTTGTTGATCTAAATGTCTGTTAGCTAGTCGTTTACTGATGGCTATAAGCTCAGGTTTGTGGTGTGGCTACCCAAAAGTCCAAGCCATAATGTATGCCGTTATAAAAGAGGGTAAAACGACTATTTTGATAGTTCGTAAATTAACAATGCCGCTTTTTCTATATTGCGCTTGAAACTTGTCATGTCAGCGGTTTCATCTTTGGTGTGGCCGCCGGTACCCATAAGGCCCATGCCATCAAGCGCCATGTTTACATGGTCAGCTGCGAAAGAAATGTCAGCAGCACCTGCTTTGCGCGGATTAACGGCAACAACCTTGCCATAGCCAAGTTTTTCACTGATGTCGCTGTAGAGTTGAAGAAGTTTTGCATTGCCACTTGTTGGTGCCATTGGCGGGTAGCCGTCGCCAAACGTGAGCGTAGCGGATGTATGTGATAAATTTTTAGCTACAATTTGCTGCATTTTCACTTGCGCGTCCGCTAGTTGTTGTGGTGAAAGGGCGCGGATGCCACCGGTAACACGTAGTGTTTTCGCGACAACGTTATTTTTACCAAATGCGGTACTTGTCGCAGTGGTACTGTCCTCTGTTATGCGGGTGCCACCAACAATGCGTCCGGGATTAAAGGTTAGGTTTTCAATGGTTGATAGCTCTGCGCGAAAGCTATTGAGAATACGGGCAGCTTCAAATACTGCTCCATAGCCTACCTCTTCTGTGAAAATTTGTGAGCTATGGGCAGGTTTTCCTGTAACATCAAGGGTCCAATTTACGCTGCCTCGTCGTGCTGTAACAGCAGTTTTAATGTTGCCATCACCATCTTCAAACCCAAGAGCAACGTCCGCCCAAATTGCGGCATCAATGATCGCTTTTTTTGATTTACTGAGAGGGCGACCACTGGCTTCTTCGTCGCCGGTCATCACAATTTTGATGCTTACTTTGTCTAATAGTCCAGAGGCCTTTAAGGCGCGTACGGTTTCGATAATAATGACGTCGCCCCCTTTCATATCGGTAATGCCCGGCCCCATGACTTTGTTGTCAGAGGTAGGGTAAAATTTTTGAAAGGTGTCATCATGGGCAAATACGGTATCCAAGTGACCAATCATTAGAATTTTTGGCCCAGTGGTGCCGTATGATGCAGTAAGGTGCCCCGCGCGGTTAAATTCGCTGCCATCTATCCATTCAGTTTGGAAGCCAATTTCTTGAAGTTCTTCGCCGAAAAGAGCTCCAACTTGTTTGACGCCGGAGAAATTCATCGTGCCGCTGTTGATATTCACAGCCTTTTCAAGTGTTTGTGCTGCTTTTGGTAAGTTCTGAGCTATGGCTTCAAGAAGAGTGGCCTCAGCCTGATCATTTGCCTGCGTCTGAGGCAGGGCAAAGAATAGTGCAGCAGCTACGGCAAAAGATTTTGTAAGCATCATCTGTCTTTCATTGGGATCGTTCGGGCTCATGACCAGCAAGTGTGTTTAGGACTAATGTATAAGAGTGGTGTTTGGCAAGTGTTGTGGATGGCTAGTGTAGTGGTTCCGTCCAAACAGTTTGTGTTTCTTGTCAGAAACCATCTATCGCTCTGTAGGGGCATATCACCTTTATCCATCTTGACAGTCTCTTGGTGGTAGGCAAAGCTCCGCGCCAGAAAATTTAACTTCAGGGGGATACCATGACAATTCAAAAATCCAATAAATCGGGGGCAGGTGTACGTAGTTTGCTTGTTGCATTATTGGCGTCCACAGCGCTAATTGCATGCGAGCCAGCTTCCAATAATAACGGACAAAATGCTGCAACAGAAGTGGTAAGCGTAACTGCTGAGCAAGTTGCAGCAGAAACAAAACGTATTAATGCCTGGTTCGAAGAGCAGTTTGAGACAGAGGTGAGCTTCAGCCCGATCCAGCAAACATTTCTTGGCCGCAAAACCAACCAAGACAAAATTGATGATTTTTCGAATGAGGCGCAAGACAAGCAACTAGCTTGGAAGCTTACTAGTATTGAAGAAATGAAAGCCAAGTTTGATTATAATAAACTTAGCGACGACGCGAAAATGTCATGGGATATCTGGGCGTATCAGGGTGCGGCCCAACTAGCAGCGGATAAATATGGTACGAACGGCTATATTTTTGAACAAATGCAAGCAGTGCATTCATTCTTCCCTCAGCTGCTTATCGCTATTCAGAGCGTTAACAATGAAGCTGAACTGAATGCCTATATTTCTCGTATTAGCGCTATTGCTGTAGGGCTTGATCAGTTGATTGAGCTGTCAAAAGAAAATGCGTCGCACGGTGTACGCCCGCCGCGATTTGCTTTTGAATCTGTGATTGACGAATCTCGTAAAATTATCACAGGTGCCCCTTTTGATGATGGTGAAGATAGTGCCATTTGGAAAGATGCGAAAGCGAAAATTAATGCCCAGAAAGAAGCGGGTAATATTGACCAAGCTGTAGCTGATAGCCTCACAGAAAAAGCTCGACTTGCGCTTCTTAATGATTGGAAGCCGGCCTATGAAAGGCTGATTGCTTGGCAAGAAGAAGATATTGTTAATACATCTACGCAAACACAAGGCGTGGGCTCTCTTCCTGATGGTGCTGCTTACTATAATGAACGGTTGGCAAACCAAACAACCACTAATCTAACCAGCGATGAAATCCATGAGCTTGGGCTTGCTGAAGTGGCTCGTATCCGTGCTGAAATGGAAGCCATTAAGGAACAAGTTGGTTTTGAGGGGGATCTCGCGGCATTCTTTACTGAGCTTCGCGACAATAAAGAAAACCGTAAATATTATTACCCAAATACTGATGAGGGACGTCAAGGTTACATTGATGATGCGACAGCAGCAATCGATATGATTAAAGCTAAGTTGCCTGACTATTTTGGTATTCTTCCAAAGGCTGATCTAGTGGTGAAGCGTGTAGAAGCTTTCCGCGAGCAAGATGGTGCGGCACAGCATTATTCTTCTAGTACGCCAGACGGTAGCCGCCCTGGTGTTTATTATGCGCACTTATCTGATATGACAGCTATGCCAAAGCGTGAACTTGAAGCTATTGCCTATCATGAAGGTTTGCCGGGGCACCATATGCAAATTGCAATTCAGCAAGAACTGAAAGGGGTTCCGACTTTCCGTACACAAGCAGGATTTACTGCGTACTCTGAAGGCTGGGCACTTTACGCTGAGAAACTAGCAACAGAGATGGAAGGGACTTACACGGACCCATATTCTGATTTCGGCCGACTGGGTTCAGAGATATGGCGTGCGGTTCGCCTTGTTGTGGATACTGGCTTGCATGCTAAAGGATGGAGTGAAGAACAAGCTATTGCATACTTCTTGGCAAATTCAGCAGCACCAGAGCCACAGGCGCGTTCAGAAGTTCGTCGGTATATGGTGTTGCCGGGGCAGGCTACCAGCTATAAAATTGGCATGATTAAAATTCAGGAATTGCGTAAGAAAGCTGAAACGGAACTTGGTGACAAGTTTGATATTCGTGGTTTCCACGATACGGTTTTGGGCGGAGGCGCATTACCACTGACTATTCTTGAGCAACGTGTTGATCAGTGGATCGCATCGCTTAAGGCGTAGATAAAAGACTAAGATTGAATTGAGAGAGGCCACCACTGTGTGGCCTCTTTCTGTTTGTGCTTGTTGTTAGGCCTTTGCCATGCGGCCCATGATTTCCTTCACGAGCTTAGCTGCTAGCATTGCAGTCATGTCGTTAATATCTTGTGTTGGGTTGAGTTCGACGACATCCGCACCAATCAAGTTGCCGGAAAACCGCTGAATCACAGATATCACGTCACGAGATGAAAGCCCTCCGGGCTCATTATGGGAAACACCAGGTGCGTAGGCGGGGTCTATCCCATCTATATCGATGCTTAGGTAAAGCGGGCCTTCAAAGTTGAAACGCGGAATGTTGTTCCAATCCTTCATTTCTATGACTTCCACGTCAAAACGCTTTGCCTGCTGCCTTTGATGGTCATTCATCGTACGAATGCCGATTTGCACCAATCTGTTTGCAAGGCCGTTTTCCATAATCCGTGCAAATGGTGACGCATGGCTGAAAGGATTACTGTCAAAATCATCATACAAATCTGGGTGGGCGTCGATATGGAGAATGTCGACGGGGCCATGAATTGCATGCGCAGCTTTAACGAGTGGGTAGGTAACTGAATGGTCACCCCCAAGGGCAATGACTTTTTGGCCGCCACTGTACAGTTTTTCAGCTTCTTTTGTAGTAACTGAATTGGATACTTCTGGTTCAAGCGTTTCAATATCTAAGTTGCCTGCATCGTACCAAACCAACCCTTCTGTTAACTCCACGCCTAATTCGCTAGCAGTATTTGAGTGCGGCGAACGAAAAGCCGCACGGATGGCATCCGGTGCATCAGCCGGCCCCTTAAGATGACTAGAGTTAGCATCATAAGGTAAGCCAAGTAGGCTGATAGCTGGCGACTGTTTTGTCATTTGTGTACCTTGTAGCATCTCGGGCCGTTTGGGTGATTAATTCAATGCAGAAATGGTGACGGGGCTTATTAATAGCCTATGGCCATGCCGTCTTTACGCATTTCGCTCGCACCCCAGTAAACGCCGGTTTTCGGGTCACGCCATATGGCTTGGTATCCACCAAATGGGCCGCTGGTAATTTCCACCTTGTGGCCCCGGCGTTCCAGTTCTCGGATTACATCTAATCGTATGCCGCTTTCTAATTCCAAGGTGCCGCCGTCTTTCATGCG
>CAXBKT010000050.1:0-20219 GCA_963976155.1 uncultured Kordiimonadaceae bacterium
AAATCAAAGAATGCATCATCTATCGCATCAGGTACACCAGCTGGTCCCCTTTCAACCGCGGTTGCAACAGCCATTGAGGAAACGATTGGTAAAAGGCCTGAGCTTTCCACCACCGGAGGCACGTCAGACGCACGTTTCATTAAAGACATGTGCCCAGTTGTTGAATTTGGCCTTGTTGGTGCAACAATGCATAAAATAGACGAACATGTGGCTGTGGACGACATTACCTTGCTCACCAAAATTTATTTACGCGTGATAGAGACTCTATTACCTCAATAGCCCCCGAAACCTAGCCCCTGACACTATGCGCAGAAGGTGATTCGCTGCCAATTCTTAACTAGATGGTCAAGAACAATGAAAATTTGCCCGTTTTCGCCGCTAAATAAATAAAAAATAACTCTCAATTTACCTAAAGATACCCTTAAACAACGACCATAATAATAGCCTAAATGAGATGCTTTTATTAACTTATAACCAAAAGTTGTGTCACCCTCATCACATGCGTGACCCCCATCACGAAAAGATTTTTGGCCACTCAGCTAAAAAGCTTACTAGCCTAGTAAACGAATAACCTATCGAAAATCTAACACACTAAAAAGCCATACTTTATAGCTACTTTTCCTTGGCATAAGGCCGGTAACTACCACGCTATTAGCTAGCGAGCTCCTGAAGCTACCCAATCAACTAGAAAGGGTGAAACTTCTGACTTTTTGAATGCTAAACACGCCTTCGTTAACCTTATCACGTCGCTAATTCACTGTTTTTTAACCATATTTTTATGAATGTCTAATCGACTAAAGTCATTCAATCTACACTTTATACGTTTCTGTAAGCGTTGAAATTTGCTACTATCTCTACGTGGGAAAGATCAGGGGCCAACAGAATAAGGAGTTCCATATGGGGCAGGCCTACACCATTGACCTGATTGATCAGCATGCACGTAAAATGCACCTAGGGTCAGTTACGCCGTCCAGCGTTGAATGTACAAAAAACCGACACACACCTCTTCAAATGCGCGGTGAACTAAAATGCACACCTGAAGATAAAAAAGTGTATTTGCAGACCGCATCAACACACGGGGATGCCATGCGCCTGTCCTTTTCCAATGACAGCGGGACATTTCTCGGCAAGTTCCGGTTATCCTTTTTCGATCCTCAATCACAACAAGCCATTTTCAACTCCATTGGCGATGTAGAGATGACCCCAGGATCATAATTTCACTCACACTGCAACAGGCTAAAAATTATGAACGACACATACACAATTTGTGTTCTAAGAGACGGCTATCCCCCACTCACACTCGGTTCGATGCGAGAGAAAGCCATTACCTTTAATCGTTATAACAAAGGGCTACTTATTGCTGCGGGAAAACTTACCAGTGATGATACACAAAATGATGCCTTCATGACATTTGCTGCAAAATTTCGGAACAAAGCTCGCATGCGCTTTACCGGCCCAGAAGCAACCTATTTAGGGGATTTTTGCTTTATCAACTTCATACCAGAAACCCATACAGTTGTATTCGGTTCAGTTGGGCCTGTTGTCGACTTAGAAGCTAGTTCTCAGGACAATGAGACCGAAGTTATAACTATCAAACCGGCAAACTCTAGCAACGCACTTGCTCCTCGTCCGGAAGTTGCTATTTCTATTTGATAGAGGCAATATTATCTTCCCAATTTGCGCCATCAAATTCGGTAACCTTTAACTCTTTGATAGTACCAGCATCAAGACATTTAGCGTTGATAGACCAACCATCTGGGTGGCTTCGCGGTACATAAAATGGCTTAATACCACAGGTTTTGCAAAACAGATGTCGTGCCACTTTGGTATTAAAGCGATATTCGGAAAGATTATCCTCTCCAGCAGTAATCCGGAAGGTTTCACTATCTGCAATCAGATGGAGAAAGCCAGTGGTAGAGCACATACTACACGTACAGAAAAGCACTTCAGGCTCCGCAGATGCTTCAACTTCAAATCGCACTGCCCCGCAGTGACACCCGCCTGTGTGTTTAATATTACTCATGATACAGCTCCGCGCGCTTTAAGGGCCGCCGCTAACGTCCCATCATCCAAATAATCCAACTCCCCGCCAACCGGCACACCATGCGCAAGCGCGGTTACCTTCACCCCGCTATCTGCAAGACGTTCTGCTAGGTAATGGCTAGTCGTTTGGCCGTCAACAGTCGCATTCAGGGCAAGAATAACTTCCTGTACACCATCATTTTCCACACGTGTAATCAAGCTACCAATAGAAAGGTCTTCAGGGCCAATACCATCAAGGGCAGACAGCGTGCCACCAAGAACATGATAGAGCCCCCGGAAAGTTTCTGATCGGTCCAACGCCCATAAGTCAGCTACGTCTTCGACCACACATACAATTGTCCGGTCTCGCCGCATATCCTCACAGACATGGCACGGGCTCTGGGTATCAAGATTGCTGCAAACCTCGCAAATCTCGACGCTATCGGCCACTTCTTTTAGAGCATGTGCCAGGGGCACCATCACACTATCGCGTTTTTTCAAAAGTTGAAGCGCCGACCGGCGCGCCGAACGTGGCCCAAGCCCCGGCAATTTTGCCAATAGCTGAATAAGCGTATCAATTTCACTACCGTGGGAACGTGGCATCAACTTCACTCTAATAAAATGGATAAGTTCCTATTGCTTATAGGACTTGATGAAAATGTAAAGTCCGCTGAGTATAAGGTAAAGGGCCAAACTCGCACCGAAGACAATCAGCGAGCCATATTCAGGATTTTCCCACCCAGTAATAACCTGCAGTGGTGTAGCGTGCGGCATCGCAATGAGTAGATAAACCGCAAACCAGCAAAGAGCGTAGCCTCCAACAACTTGGAATATAAATCTTAATATTGCCCACATAATGCCCCCGCTTTCTCAAAGCCGAAAGCATTGTGCGTTCGAATGCCATATTGGGCAAGAGCAATTTGAAACAAATATGCAACTATAGTTTATACGCTAGATTAACTGCGCGCACATAAACTAAAACGGCATTTTGAAGCCGGGCGGCAAATCAATGCCACCAGTAAGATTTTTCATTTGTTCCGCTGATGCATCCGTCACTTTGGACTTTGCTTGCGCATGCGCCGCAACAATCAAGTCCTCAACCACATCTTTATCTTCCGCTGAAAACAAGCTTGGATCCAGCGTAACGCTTTTCATGTCACCTTTCCCATTCAGCACAACCTTAACCATGCCAGCCCCAGCTGTACCTTCCACTTCTTTTGTTTCAAGCTCGGCCTGCATGTCACCCATTTTGGACTGCATTTCCTGCGCTTTTTTCATAAGTTCTGTCAGGTTTTTCATGGCATCACTCCGTACAATTAAAAGTCAAAATCTGTAGTTTCATCGTCACCAACCGCTGCATCTGGATCCGTTGGCATATCTCCGCCGAGGCTACCTTCATCAATCCGGCTATCCCTGACTGCAAGCAATTGTGCCTCAGGAAAACTTGCAAGCAGTGCCTTCACAATCGGCTCCTGTAAGGCTTCATCTTTACGCTTCTTGTCTCGCGCAACTTCCTGATCCCGAATAGTATCATCACCCGCAGCTTTGCTGATGGTGATTGTCCAATCAGTACCAGTCCAGTACTTCAGGCATGCCTTCACCCGCATAATAAAATCAGCAGGCGTTTGCCGAGTGATATTAATCTCAATCGCGCCCGGCTTGTAATTGACTAGATGTGTGTGATCTTTCAACAGTATTGCGAGAGAGGGCTCTTTCTCACGGTTAAAAAGAGCCACAAGCTTTTCAAAATCAATCGGCATTGGGTGCATGGCATGGTCACTGCTCGCCCCCGTATTAAAAGCAAGCACCTGAGCTGTTTGATGGCCGCTATGCTGAGCAGAAGCACCACCTGCTTGAGCAGCCATTGGAGCCACTTGTGCGCCAATGGCTGTCGGACCGCCTGCACCGCCAGCGGGCATTGCCCCGGGTGCAACAGCACCTGTAGGCTGGCTTTGTATTTTCTTCATCAAATCAGCTGGCGCAGGCATGTTGGCAGCATAAGCGAGACGAATAAGCACCATCTCTGCCGCGGCAATTGGGCTTGGCGCTACCTTGACCTCACCGAGGCCTTTGAGAAGCATCTGCCACGCACGGGTCAAATGCGGCATAGAAAGCTTTTCCGCCATACTACCACCAAGAAGCTTCTCAGCTTCTGACACCAATACATCAGTGCCAGTGTTTGGCGTTACCTTAAGGCGTGTCAACCAGTGAGAAACCTCCAGCAAATCACTCAACACAACCACAGGATCAGCACCACTGTCATACTGGCTACGAAGAGTGGTAAGGGCGTCTGCGATTTCGCCCTTCATTAATTGTTCAAACAAGTCCAAAACCTGTGCACGGTCCGCGAGACCCAACATGTCCCGCACTTGACCTTCAGAAACATCACCTGCCCCGTGGGCTATAGCTTGATCAAGAAGTGACAAACTATCACGAACGGAGCCTTCTGCCGCACGCGCAATCAATTTAAGCGCCCCCTCTTCCGCCTTGCAGCCCTCTTTCTCAACGAGATTCGCGAGATGAGCTACAAGCACGTCAGATTCTACGCGTTTCAAATCAAAACGCTGACAACGCGAAAGTACAGTTACCGGCAACTTTCTGATCTCGGTTGTCGCGAAAATAAACTTCACATGCTCTGGTGGTTCTTCAAGTGTTTTAAGAAGTGCGTTAAAAGCATTTTTCGAAAGCATGTGTACTTCGTCAATGATATAAATCTTAAAACGTGCCGCAGTTGGCGCGTACCGTACACTTTCAATAATTTCCCGGATATCATCCACACCTGTACGGGACGCTGCATCCATCTCAAGCACATCAACATGGCGCGATTCAGCGATCGACTTACAGTTATCACAGGTACCACAAGGATTAATTGTAGGGCCATCATGGGCAGTACAATTTAGCGCTTTTGCAATAATGCGGGCTGTTGTTGTTTTCCCCACACCCCGCACACCAGTCATGATGAAAGCATGTGCCAAACGGCCTGTATCAATTGCATTGGAAAGCGTTTTCACCATCGCTTCCTGACCAATCAGCGTATCAAAGTCCGCGGGCCGATATTTACGGGCAAGAACCCTATAGGCTTGGTCTTGTGCTGTATCAGGTGCCATGTCGTTCATTCCAATTAAACTCCCAAAAACATAAGCCCCATGACTAGCAGGATACGCGTGCATGGAAAAGAGCCTTTAAACCCTTCTGTATCACAATCGAACAATATTCTAGCTTAGACCATAGCGCGCCCCGTTAGAAAAACCTGATAAATTGTCGGTTATATTGCTGATTGCTAATGGCAATCAGTATGGATGCTATTCTGGTACCAACGGTTATCAGGATTATAAGAAGCCGTTAGGTGCTTCTTCTGGGCACCACTCTTTATGCCAGCTGTTGTTTAAGCGATCAGCTTCTCGCAAATATATCCATCCAATATATTAAGGTCGTGCAAAAGTGTGGCCCTAACTAGGGCCTGAACACTTCTTTGCAGTTTGGTTGGGTGGGAGGGCCAAACGACCCATGCACAACTCGTTACGGCTGCTTCCTTCCGGACCTGACCGGGTTGGCGAGCGGAATGTCCGCTGGCTCTCCCGCCGCTTATATGACTATTTTGTTTAAGACTTGCAAGTGGAATCCCATCGCCCTACCTAATTCCTATAAATTATCAGGGGCAAATGATGACTTTGGCGGATATTCACACCTGTTTTTCCGGTAATCCACTGGATAGAGCGGACCAGTTACGCACTGACCCAGAAATATTTGGTGCCTACTTGGAACAAAAAGACGCACGAGTCGTCATAATGGCTGAGGACAAAATTCTCAGTAACAAAGACGGCACCATTGCTTGGCGCATGTATTCAGATTGTGCCCACCTGCCCCTGCACACTATTTTGTTTCTGGGACTAGACACCAAAGCCCCTAGGTACGCAGTTCATTTAAAAGGCACGACTGAGGACCATGAAACCAATTTCTGTGACCCTGAAACAGAAACAAAATTTCGCGATGGGCGCACCCTTGGCTTCAAGCTAAATGGTCCCCACCCCTCGCTCGGCATAGTTGCTCAGGCAAAAAGCATGCTTTTGTGGCATGAAAGCCACCGCTACTGCGCCAAGTGCGGCGCAGAGAGCCATATGGTTAAAGCCGGCTACGAGCGCTTATGCGGAACATGTGGCGCCAGTCATTTTCCTCGTACAGACCCCGTGGTAATTATGCTAGCGCGACACGGTGATAAGGCACTCGTGGGTCGCGGCCCTGACTGGCCAGAAAACCACTTCTCAGCTCTTGCTGGCTTTATGGAGCCGGGAGAAAGCATGGAAGAGGCCGTTGCCCGTGAACTACATGAAGAGGTAGGTCTCCATACTAATAAAGTATCCTATGTTGCCAGTCAGCCTTGGCCGTGGCCCTCAAGCCTCATGATAGGCACAAATGCATGGGTCGAGGGTACAGACCTTACACTAGACACCACTGAAATTGCTGAAGCCGTATGGGTTACGAAAGAAGACGTCCTTGCAAGCATTGAAGGCAATCATAAATTCCGCCTTCTACCTCCGCCTTACGCTATTGCGCGCAATCTAATCAAAGCATGGCTTAAGGAGTAGAAAACCATACCTTCCTCATTTTCCTTTTCATGGTTAGTTGTAAATATCTATCTTTTAATTACTTATGATGGTACTCTGACCCTATAAGTCGAGTTGCTACTTTGTAGTTTTTGGCACCTAATCACGGGACATGCCATGCAGATAACAAATATTCAGGATCAAATACTTCAGCACTGGAAAAGTGTAGCGAACAGGCGAAATGGCTTGCCTTCGCGCAAGGATTTTCGCCTACAGGATCTTGGTAAAAACGCTTTAGATATAGTGGTTGTAGATATCAAAACAGATCCAACAGACTTCACATATCGGTTAATCGGTTCAAATGTTGCCGAAAACCTAAGCGAAAACTTCACAGGGAAATCTCTTTCCTCCATACCCGGAAAAGGTCCCAAAAGCCAGATATGGGCGAATATGAAAGCGGCTCGAGATGAAAAAAAGCCTCTTCTTCGTGAAGCACCGTACGTGGGGTCAAATGAAAAACAAAAAATGCTGCAAACCCTGTACCTTCCACTCGCTAGCGACCACCAAAATCCAGATAAATTGATGCTTGTGCCAAGTTTTCCGCCAAAACGAAAAATGGCTTTATTTTCCGCCCCTCCACAAATTACAGCCCAAGAAGCAAGGCCCTTCAATTAAATTTTCTTCATCAGACAGCTCCAACCTTGAAATACTCATACGGCTAAGCCTAAAATTTTCTCCATAGCCTTGGCCATGGACACATCCAAGAGCGTTACACCGCCTTGATCATGGGTAGTTAACCGCACTTCAACACGGTTAAAACTATTGCGCCAGTCGGGATGGTGATCCATTTTTTCTGCAAGCAATGCCGTTTGAGCCATGAAGCCCCACGCTTCACTAAAATTTTTAAACATAAAACTTCGATGAAGCGACTGTTGACCCTCGTCGAAAGTCCAGCCTGGTAAACTCTCTAATGTGATTTGAATATCGACTTCTGTGAGTTTCTCTGGACGCATACTATTGGTGCCTTCATCCGTAAAATGCTAAGAAAGTAGTTCTTCGACTAAAAGAGGCAACAACTCCCCAGCCTTTCCGCGGCGATGTTCCGCAAACATACTCGCGCCTTCACTAGGCTCCAAATTTACTTCGATTGTATGTGCGCGGCCATAATGCGCAACACTTGCGACAAAACCTGCAGCTGGATAAACATTACCACTTGTGCCAACTGAAATAAATAAATCACACACTTCAAGTCGCTCGGCAATCTCTTCCATATGGAACGGCATCTCCCCAAACCATACGATATGAGGACGCAGCGTAGATGTACGGCTACACGACGGGCAAGGTGTTTCTTGCGTACAGTCCTCTACCCAATCCAACACCTCTGCACAAGCACGACATCTTATTTTAGTGAGTTCACCGTGCATGTGAACCACAGCACTGGCGCCGCCTCGCTCATGCAAATTGTCTACATTTTGAGTTACAATAGTGACCTTCCCCGGCAACTCTGCCTGCAACCGCCCAAGCGCCTTATGTGCGGCATTTGGTTCAACAGCTTTCAACTGAGCCCGGCGCTTATTATAAAAATTCTGCACCAGCTCTGGATTGGCCGCATAGGCCTCTGGTGTTGCAACATCCTCAATCCGATGATTTTCCCACAAGCCATCATTGTCGCGAAAAGTCGCGACACCTGACTCCGCAGAAACCCCAGCACCCGTCAAGATGACAATGTTTTTATAAGCCCTTAGGGGCTCCTCTTTTTCCTTGCCCACAAAACTACCCCTTTTGATCCTCCGCGCGATAGGCTACTGCTTTATTCAGAAAGTACAAGTCTGGAGATAACCTTTGGTTGCAGTATTATTTGTATGCATGGGGAATATATGTCGATCACCTATGGCTGAAGGAGCATTCCGTAACGTCATTAATGAGTCAACTTTTTCTGATAAAGTAACTATAGATAGTGCTGGCACCATCGGGTATCACGTAGGGTCTCCGCCTGATCCACGTGCGGTTGAGACATCTAAGCGTAATGGCATTAATATTCAGAAACAGCGTTCCAGAAAAGTGCGAGATAGCGACTTTGCAGACTTCAACTATATTCTCGCAATGGACACTGATAATTACAATGACCTGATGGGACGATGCCCACCTGAATATCAAGGCCGTATTTCGATGTTTTTGGCCCACGCCCCCAATTTACCCATTAACGAAATGCCGGACCCTTACTACGGCCACGACAACGAGTTTGATACATGCTTTGCTGCTGCCATGGATGCAGCTGATGGCCTGCTGCAACTTATCAAGAAAGAACACTTTTAAAAATGGTTGCCCCGCTCACAAAAAAACTTGCCACGGCTCTAGGCGCAAACATTGTAAAATCACGAGCGTTACCGGGCGGCGACATTGCAGATGTTTCACTTTTAACACTAGACAATCACACTCAAGTCGTAGCCAAACGTCCCCGTATGGACCAGCCAGACACAACAGCTGTTGAAGCAATAATGCTAAAACACCTAAGCTCTAAGTCCAAATTACCGGTGCCAAAAGTGCTGTTTCAAACGAAAAACCTACTTGTTTTAAGTTATATCCCCAATAAAGGAAAAACTGAGCCCGTCAAAGCAGCAAAAAGTGCTGGTGTTCATGTCGCGGCCCTCCATGAAGTACATGGTGACAATAAGCAGCCGTATTATGGCTTCGACAAAGACACCTACATTGGCCCCTTACCACAGGTGAACACACCAACCAATAACTGGTGTAACTTTTTCATTCAAAACCGCTTACTTGCAATGACACAGTCCTGCCTGAATGTGTCACGGTTTGGCACCGACATTATGTTTCGCGTTGAAGCTTTGGCTCGCAAGCTGCCGGATATATTACCTGCCACACCAAACAGCAGTTTACTTCACGGCGATTTATGGGGGGGAAATATGTTGTTTGATGGGGATCGCGCCGCGGGCTTTATTGACCCCGCCATTTCCTATGGGCACCGAGAGATAGACTTAGCCTTCATCGACCTCATGGGCGGGCTGAATCCAGCCTTCTTTGACGCCTATAATGAACATTATACGATCGAACCGGGCTTCCACAGGGAACGCAAAGCGGTTTACCAGTTATGGCCCTTACTCGTCCATGTACGCTTATTCGGAGGCGGCTACATCACACCCATAAAAAATATTCTCGACCAATTCGCCTGTTAGCCTTCACCCAATCGTGACTGTGCAGCATCCTCGCACAACAATATATTCCATTCACAAGCTTGATGCGTAAAAGGTAGCAACCGTGAGACTATTAAAATCAGCATACTTTTGGGGTACGCTATTGCTATTGCCCTTTTTGCTTCTTGGCTGCTCCAAATTATTTGTGAATTTCGATTCTGATTTTGTTAGTGATGAGTTTGTCGCGCGCGAAACTGTCCAATCCGGCAAATTAACCGTTAGCTACTTACGGTCCGGTGATCCTAAAGGGCAGCGGGTTATATTCGTACATGGCACCCCCGGCGAAGCGGGTTCCAACTGGTATGAACAGCTAAAAAATGTGCCAGAAGGCTATGAATATATAGCAATTGACCGCCCTGGCTTTGGCCAAACCAAAAAATGAAGTAACCTCACTTGATGCTCAAGCTGCCGCTCTGGAGCCGTTTCTGGCTTCAGGCAACGGCAAAGGTACTATCCTGGTTGGGCATTCACTTGGCGGACCTATCGTGGCCGCTGCTGCGACTAATTATCCTGACCAAGTCGCAGGCATACTAATTGCTGCAGGGGCACTGGACCCTAACCTAGAGAAAGTGCTTTTCATCCAGCGTATAGGCAATATCCCGCCGTTCACATGGCTCTTGGACAGCACGCTAAAACACTCCAACCGTGAACTCATTGCTCTAGAAGGCGAACTTAAACTGTTACAATCAAAACTGCGGACCATTAAGCAGCCAATAGTGATTGTACACGGCACCGAAGACGACCTAGTACCCTATGAGAATGTTGCTTTTATGCAAAAAGAACTACGCGAGACAAAGTATTTAAAAACCATAACTATTGATGGCATGAACCACTTTTTGCAGTGGCGCGCCCAAAGTGAAATACAAGCCGGCATCGACGAACTAGCAGCTTATGCTGCAAGCGAATAATTACGCACAAACTTCCAGTACAAAATCATCATCGAACATATCTTCGTCCACTATGTTTCCGAACCGCGCTTCAGCTTGATAAACCGGCCCATCACTTGTTAAATGACTGGAAAAAAGTGTGAAATGCCGCACTGTTTCACTTGGACTTCGCAGTACACCATTCACGGCAAGCCAAGTAGCAATCCGGGCATAAGCGCCGCGTTTAAACCTAGCGAGTGTAACATGTGGTTTATAGCGGCGATGGTCCATCTCCACGCCGGTGCGTTCTACTGCAGTTAAAATCTTTTCATGCAGATGCATAAGCGGGGCTTTATTTTCAACGCCTGCCCACAAGATTTTTGGCATATCAAATTTGCCAAACATACCCACATCCGTGAGCGTAAAATCAAATGGATCAAAGGTTATTTGTGAAAGTGCACCCTCAATTTCTCGCATGCCACGATGAGACACCTCACCAATAAAGGCAAGCGTCAGATGCAATTGATCATCGCGCTGCCAATGAGCGCCTTCAACACCACCGCGTGCATATGTAAGAGATTCTCGCTGAGAAGGAGAGAGTTCTAGGCCGACAAATAAACGTATCATAAGCGCCTCCCTGATAACTCAATATATCCTAAAAAGGGCTATTAGGGAATCCAAAAAATATTACTCAGGAAGCAATCCCAACACAACTGGGCCAATTTTATCGACAATGATTGTAACGCCTTCTTTAGTGGGGTGCAGTCCGTCTGCCTGACGAAGCGAAAGATCTTTATCAACGCCGTCCAAAAAGAAGGGGTAGAGCGGCACGCCGTACTTAGCCGCCAAATCTGTATAAATGCTGTCAAACGCCTTCACAAACTCAGGCCCCCAACTGGGCGTGGAGCGCATACCACCAATCAAAACAGGTATATTACGCTCTGTCAGCAGCTTGAGCATCGCATCCATATTTTCGCGAGTTAGATCTGGCGTGATACCCCTTAGTACATCGTTGCCACCAAGTGTTAATACCACCAAATCTGGCTTGCCATTTTTGATGGGTGAAAGTGCCCAATCAAGTCTCGAGCGTGCACCCGAGGTCGTGTCACCTGATACACCGCCATTGATTACTTTAACCTGACGATCCAGCTTTTTGTTGATCCACACCTCTAGTTGATCCGTAAACCCATCACCTGCTGGCAACCCATAACCCGCTGTCAGGCTGTCGCCAAACGCGAGAATTTCAATGCCCGGCTTCACATTTATGTCATTCGCCGCATTTTGCGCCGCATTTACCGCAAATTCGGCAAAAAAACTGGTAATCAGGGCAAAAGTTAATATCTTAAAAGGGCCAAAGGCCTTCATGGTCCGCTCCTCAACGTAAGGGGTGATAATAAATAACTGGCAGCGAAGGATAAAAATTACAATGACTAATAATAACGACATCATCAAATTGTCTGACGTATCGCTGACGCTTGAAAGCGGGGCTGGGCCCGTAAACATCCTCAAGGATATTAATTTCAAGGTACAGCAAGGCCAGAGTGTGGGCATCGTCGGGCCCTCAGGTTCCGGCAAATCCTCCCTCATGAGCTTAATGACGGGTTTAGAGCAAGCCACAACTGGCGACGTACTCGTGGACGGCCTTTCATTCACAGGCGCTGATGAAGATGCTCTCGCCAGACACCGCCTAAGCCGCGTTGGTATTGTGATGCAGGCATTTCACCTGATCCCTACGATGACCGCAATTGAGAATGTTGCAGTGCCCCTTGAGCTGGCCGGTGTAAACGATGCGTTTGATCTAGCGGCAAGAGAGCTAGAACTCGTTGGCCTCGCACACCGCATGGATCATTACCCTGCGCAGCTTTCCGGCGGCGAGCAACAACGTGTGGCACTTGCCCGCGCGCTTGCCCCTCAGCCCCAAATACTCTTTGGTGATGAGCCAACCGGCAACCTCGACGGCAAAACGGGCCGTTCCGTGATTGATTTGATCTTCGACCTTTCAAAAAAACGCAACTCGACATTAATCTTGGTAACACATGACCCCGCACTTGCTGACAAATGTGACCGAGTAATTTCAATGGCAGATGGCCGCATTATTGATGACACAGGTGACACACAGTCTGTAAGCGGTACTTCAAATACTATTGGTCAGGTGACAAGCCAATGATCACACGGCATGCGTCTATGCCAGTGTCGTTAAAACTGGCCCTTAGAGAACTGCGTGGCGGCTTCTCTGGGTTTAAAATTTTCATGGCTTGTCTCATTCTCGGAGTAACAGCCATCGCAGCTGTTGGCTCCCTGAGCCGCGCCATTCAAGAAGGTATGGAGCGTGAAGGGCAATCTATCCTTGGTGGTGATATCGAAATCAGCATCTTCCAAAAAGAAGCCCCTGAAGAACTCATCACATGGGCAAATGAGCGCGGCGACCTTTCTGTTTCAGCGCGTTTTCGCACCATGGCACGAGTTGATGGATCATTCGATTCAACCCTTGCGGAACTTCGGGCTGTAGACAACCTTTTCCCACTCTATGGTGATTTCCGGACAAAACCAGCAACCGACACCGCCGACTTGTTTGAAAAACGCGGCGACAAATGGGGCACAGCCATCGACCCCTTGCTTGCTGATAAGCTGAACATCAAACTCGGCGATACGCTCGTATTTGGTGCAGCGAAAGCAGAAGTACGCGGCTTCATTGAAAACGAACCAGACAAGGCAAATCTGGGCTTCCAGCTTGGGCCTTCAGCGATTATTGATCTTGCCGCTCTTAATGAAACAGGCCTTGTGACAACAGGCTCGTTGATCAATCATATTTACCGACTCCGCTTACCAGCAGGATCAGACGTAAAAGCCTTTCGTGAAACCATGAAAGAGACTTTCCCCGATTCTAACTGGCGCGTCCGTGATCGCAGCACATCAGCGCCGGGCCTCCGGAACTTCATCACCCAGATGGGCATGTTCCTGACACTTGTTGGCATCTCGGCCCTTGTTGTTGGCGGCGTGGGTGTCGGTAATGCAGTCCGCGGTTATATGGACCGTAAAACTCGCACGATCGCCACGCTCAAAATTCTTGGTGCGAGCGGCAGCACAGTGTTTGCCACTTACTTTTACCAAATCATGCTGATCGGCTTAGTGGCTATTATTATTGGCTTATCTGTAGGGGCTGTTTTACCTGGCGTCTTGGTTCAATTTCTACCAGACAGCCTACCCGTGAAACCAGACCGCGGCGTCTATCCTGACGTACTAGCTTTCTCTGCATTATATGGTTTGATGATAACAGTTGCTTTCACCGTATGGCCACTTGGTAAAGCGCGTGATTTACCTGCGGTGCATCTCTTCCGTCAGATCGTAACAAGCAAAGGCAAACGCCCGCGCCTAATCTACCTAGCAACCATTGCAGGAGCCATCATGACGGTCGCGCTGCTTGCTGTTGGACTATCAGACAACCGCATGTTGGCTGCAGGCTTTCTTGTAGGCACGGCTGCAACACTCGGGCTACTTCGGCTGACAAGCTGGCTTATTGAGCGCGCGGCTGCCAAAGCTCCACGATCGAAGAACGCACTTATCCGCCTTGCCATCACCAACCTTTACCGCCCCGGCGCTGCGACAGGGGCTGTCGTTATTTCCCTTGGCCTCGGGCTCACTCTATTTGCGGGCCTCGCTCTCATTCAAGGTAACATGAACAAACAGTTGGAAGACCAAGTACCATCTGAAGCGCCTGCTTTCTTCTTGCTCGACATTCAACCCCACCAAGTAGAAGAGTTCACCGAAACAGCAGGTGAAATTGAAGGCGTAACGGATTTGGTGGCCATTCCAAACCTCCGTGGTCGTGTTACGCATCTGAACGGCGTCTTAGCTCAGGACGCGGAAGTTGCACAGAATGTACGCTGGATTTTACGAGGTGACCGCGGCTTAACCTACCGACAAGAGCTTGGTAAAGGCAGCACAATTGTTGAAGGCGACTGGTGGCCAGCCGACTATGACGGCGCGCCTGAAATCAGCCTCGGCAAAGAAGCTGCCGACGGCCTTGGCCTCAAAATTGGAGATACGATAACAATTTCTGTTCTTGGCCGTGAGATCACCCCGACCATCCGGTCTATTCGTGAAATCAATTGGGGTACATTCGGGTTTAATTTTGTGATTATGTTTGACCCCAACACCCTAAAAACAGCGCCGCATACCTATATGGCAACCCTTAAAGCTGAAGATGCTGCTGAGCAAATTGCCCACAGGACACTCACCAATAAATTTAAGAATGTCACTGCTGTGCGTATGAAAGAAGTTCTTTCAAGCGTGAATAATATGGTCGCGCAAATTGGTACCGCTGTTGAGGCAACCGCGCTTGTTGCTATCATTGCAGGCGTACTTGTGCTTGCGGGCGCTATTGCGGCTGGGTTTAGGCAGCGCGTTTACGAGAGTGTCATTCTAAAGGTTGTCGGCGCGGTGCGAGCGCAGATCCTGCGGGCTTATTTACTCGAATATACACTGATAGGCCTTGTAACTGCGCTCATTGCCCTTGGGCTTGGTAGTCTTGTTGGCTGGGTGGTTGTAGATTTAGTGATGGAACTGGAATTTACATTCCTGCCGGTCCCCATGCTGATAACCGTTGCAACCAGCTTGGTGGTAACAGTGTTCTTTGGTCTCGCCTCAAGCTATAGGGCACTTTCCATAAAACCAAATGCAGTGCTTCGAACTGAATAAAAATTTAGGCCGGTTTCTATTGCAAGACCGGCCTAAAACCCCCATATTGTATTCAAATGGTTAATTCCAAGGGAGTTTCAAAAGTGGAACGCTACAATACTGCTTACCGGGCTGGCACTGCCACCCAAACTGCTGAATATGATGAAGGCCTGCGCGCTTATATGCTGAAGGTCTATAACTATATGGCTTCTGGCGTGTTGCTGACGGGTATCGTCTCTATGATGGTATCTCAAAGTCAGGCAATGATGCAGGCAATTTTTAGTGGCCCTCAAGCTTACATCGTTATGTTTGCGCCATTTGCTTTTGTTCTGGTGATGAGCTTCGGCGTCCATAAAATGAAAGCCAGCACATTACAGGCTATCTTCTGGGCATATGCAGGAACAATGGGCCTGTCGCTTTCTTCCATCTTCCTCGTTTATTCTGGGGAAAGCATCGCCCGAACTTTCTTCATTACAGCAGCTGCTTTTGGTGCCCTTAGCCTCTATGGGTATACAACGAAGAAATCACTTTCTGGGATGGGAACATTCCTGATGATGGGTCTCTTTGGTTTGATTATCGCGAGCGTTGTTAATATGTTCATGCAGTCTACTATGATGGAATTTGTCATCTCAGTCGTTGGTGTACTTGTGTTTGCAGGGCTTACCGCCTATGACACGCAGCGCATCAAAGAAAACTATGCCATGCTACCCCCAGGCGACGCTATTGCTAAAGGCGCCATCATGGGTGCGCTCAGCCTGTATCTCGACTTTGTGAACCTATTCCTGATGCTGCTTCGCCTTCTTGGTAATCGCGAATAAAACACACAGCTTCTATAACAGTTACGAAGCCCGGCCTTACCCGCCGGGCTTTTTCTTTGGGAGGCACTCCAATGACAAAAGCCAAACTTCAACCATATACGCCAGAGGACCGAGCGACTTGCCTAAATATATTTGATGGAAATGTGCCAAAATACTTTGGAGCCGAAGAAAGGGCTGAGTTTGAAGCATTTCTTGATAATCTTCCCAGTCCCTATTTTACCCTTGTCCTAGACAACGAAATCATTGGCTGTGGCGGGTATGGCAACAGAAATGGCAACAATGATGGTATTGGTTTCTTTTGCTGGGGAATGATCGAGAATGCCCACCACAAACAAGGGCACGGTACTATACTCGCAGAAACAAGGATTGAAGCAATGCGCAAGAACCCCAATGTTATCAGCGTACAGCTCAACACAAGCCAACACACCGCCCCCTTTTATGCACGCTTCGGCTTTGACATCGTTAAAACGACTAAGGATGGTTTTTCGAACGGACTTGATGATGTTGAAATGCGGCTAGTATTCTAATCAACGCTTACAGCAAGTGACGCTAGAGTTCGCTGCATTACAACTGATGTTCGAAATCTGCGAATGTTTGGGTCATCAAAGAATATCCGACGGGTGACTTCTTCAAAATCATCCATATCTGCTGCAGTGATAATAAGCATAAAATCACCCTCCCCCGTCACATAATAACATTGCTGTACGCTTGGGTCAGACTTTGCCTTGCGGCGAAATGCGTCTAGCTGTTCAGTACGCTCTCGCTCCATTTCCACCGAAACAATAAACGTCATAGGCTTACCAACCTTAGAGGGGTCAACAACCGCAACTTCATTCAGGATAACACCAGTATCCTTTAATTTTTTCAAACGCCGATGGACGGCTGCTGGTGATAAACTAACTGCCTCTGCCAGCACATCCACACTTTGCCTACAATCTTGCTGCACAAGATTCAGGAGTGCTTTATCAATTATATCCAATTTCATGCAGTTATTTTGCATATTTATTAAAATATTAAAATATTTAATCGATAAATAAAGAAAATACGATAATTACACGCTCAACTGCTCACTATAGTAACTGATATGTGATCTAGTGGAGCATAAGATGAATGTGTGGAAAAATACTCGTAGAAACATTGGACTAATCGAAACCCCACTTGTAATTAGCGCAACAAGCGCTGAACCGTCATATAGCGCCTTTACCAATGTAGATCAGTATCTACGAGCATGCCCTGTTCACAATATTACACCCATGCATACCAATAAGCCGTTCGCTGACAAGATGGGGATCTCGCAAGTATTCTTTAAAGATGAGAGTACCCGCCACGGCCTAGGAAGTTTTAAGGCGCTAGGCGGTGCATTCGCTGTGGCCCAAACACTTTTGAACAGGGCTCGCGCCAAATCAGACAAAGTGCTTGATTTCCAAAGCCTGACCACTCCTGCATTGAAAAAACAGGCCTCAGCAATAACCTTCGTATGCGCGAGCGCAGGCAATCACGGTATTTCTGTCGCCAGTGGTGCCCAACGGTTTGGCGCAAAATCCCTTATATTCTTGAGCCAGCAAGTACCCCATGCCTTTGCCAACAAGCTAAAAATGCTTGGAGCAAGTATCATTAAGGCAGGGAATACTTATGAAGAGAGCCTCCATGCAGCTAAAGCGGCTTCTGTTCTAAATAACCATATTTTGTTACCGGACGCCGCAACAGAAGCGCAGCTAGAAATGCCTCGATTGGTCATGGAAGGGTACCTAACCGTAGCAATTGAAACAATGGACACGATAGCCAAACAGCCCACACATATATTCTTGCAGGGCGGCGTAGGCGGTTTTGCTGCGGCAATGGCTGCCGCGTTTAGGCACTGCTACGGCTACAAACCAAAACTAGTCATTGTTGAACCAAGTAAAGCCCCCTGCTTGCTAGAGAGCACGAAAGCTGGAAAACCAACCAAAGCTGGCAGCGAGGTGTCTAATATGGGCAGATTAGACTGCAAAGAAACATCTCTAAGCGCCCTATCGCTACTTGCTCGTGAAGCGGATTATTTTGTCACCATTTCTGATAAATTGGCGTTAGAGGCCTGCGCTTTACTCGCCGACAATAAACTACCAACCTCCCCCTCAGGGGCTGCTGGTTTCGCTGCTGCGTTCGCCCTGTGCCAGAATTCAGACACTAGACTAGCCCTCGAAATAAATCAGCATTCTCGTGTTCTTCTCTTTCTAACCGAAGGCCAAGTTGATGAGAAATGTTAAGGAAACAAAAATGAAAAACGACATTAATGTTCGGGGCAATCGCCTATTAAGCCGCCTAGAACAACTAGGGGAGATTGGCGCGACTGAGTACGGCGGCGTAAGCCGGATTGCTTTAACTGAAGCCGACGTTATGGGCCGCAATCTCCTGATCAGATGGATGGAAGAAGATGGCCTTCAGGTCAGCGTCGACAAAATTGGAAACATCTTTGGCACACTGAATATCGGAGACTCCAGCGCCGCCCCACTGATGATCGGGTCACACTTGGACAGCGTTGCCAACGGAGGCAAACTGGATGGACCCTACGGCGTACTCGCAGGCCTCGAAGTAGCAAAAAGTATTAATGACGCTGTTAAAACCGGGACATATCTACCTGCGCGCCCAATCGTTGTGGCTAACTTCACAAACGAAGAAGGCGTGAGGTTCCAACCTGATATGATGGGGTCCCTTGTCTTTGCAAACGGCCTCCCCCTCGCCGAGGCCCTAGCGGTACAAGACCGTGACGGTGTATCACTTGGTGAAGCGCTAGCAGAGGGTGAGTTTGTGGGCACCTTGGCTGTTGGTGCTATTCGCCCCCATACTTTTCTTGAGCTTCACATTGAACAAGGCCCAATTTTAGAAGCTGAGGATATTTCAATTGGCGTTGTGGAGCACCTTCAAGGAATTCAGTGGTCTGAAATCACGCTAAAGGGCCAAGCTAATCATGCAGGCACTACACCTATGTCGATGCGGAGAGACGCAGGACTTGTGGCAGCGGAGATTGCGATAGAGGTCCGCCGTCTAACGACTATATTTGACGACCAACTGGGAACAATCGGTGCGATATCGCACACCCCAGGGCTTTTGAATGTTGTTCCTGCTCAGTCTAAACTTTCTCTCGACCTCAGAAACCCTCATCAGGAAACACTTCTCAAAGCTCAAGCACACATCGAGGCTTATGCACAAAGTCGGGCCAAGGCAGAGAATGTTGAAGTAGAAATCAAACCACTTGTCCAGTTTGCACCCGTTGAATTTGACAAGAACATCTCGAATATCATTGAGAGGACAGCTCAGAACAAAGGATATAGTACCAAACGAATGATATCTGGCGCAGGGCACGATGCACAAATGTTAGCGCGTATATGCCCTGCTGGTATGATATTTGTACCTTCTATTAAAGGTATTAGTCACAATCCAAAGGAAGCTACAAAGACTGAAGACCTTGTAAAGGGGCTAGATGTATTAACCTCAACAGCGGCGGAAATTTGCCGCCATTGAGGGCCGTATTGTCACTATTCTTCTGCGACTGAAGCTTCAAAGGCACCCATGGGGCCCGGAAACACAACCGGGCTTTCAAGGCCATCATTCGCGACAGCGGCCACGCCAAAGAAATAGTTATCAATCACTATATTTTCCAACGTGTGCTCGCGTGCGTCAGCTGAAACAAAGTGACTCCACTGCCACTGAGCATCTGTCGTTAAACGCCAATAAATGCGGAAGCCTTTTAGGTTTGCCTTCTCGCGCTCATTACCGCGCACGCCCCATTTAATTGTGGTGCTCGGCTGCACGGCACCGTGGAGTGTAACGTCCGCAGGGAAAGGTGGCGCACCCGCCATTGAGGCCAGCGTCACGACATTCAGCGCCGTTAACTTTGCTGCATATTTGAAGTTTACGCCGTCGAGCGTATCGCCGTATTCAATACCATTTTCAGTCCGCAGGTCTTGGTGTTGCCGGTTATAGTTTTCATTGGTTTCCATAATGCGCACACCCGGCCAACCAGCTTCATTGAACGGTCTGTGATGCCCGCCGCGCCCAAAACGGTCGAGCCGGTAAACCATCATCACATCAAGGTTTGGA
>CAXBKT010000051.1:0-19930 GCA_963976155.1 uncultured Kordiimonadaceae bacterium
AGATATCCCATACGATTGTCCGCGAACAACTGCACCATCTCAACATGAACTGCACGCACTTAGCATCAGCTTCAGAGGCCCTTCGAGTGCTAGAAAAAGCAGACATAGACAAAAAACCAGTTAACTTGATCATTACCGACTACTGCATGCCAAATATGGACGGCGAAGACCTAGTCAAAGCGGTACGGGCTAATCCCAAGTGGGATGACATTAAGTTCATCCTTATGACTTCCGCACCGAGAAAAGGCGACAGCAAACGCATGAAGGAAGCTGGTTTTTCCGGATATCTGGCAAAGCCAATTTTCATGGAGGAATTTCCAGCCATACTTTCGACCATTTGGCAAGCCAAGTTAGATAAGGTTGACCTGCCATTGGTCACCCGCCACAGCGTTCGGGAACAGGCAGCGCCTGACAAACAAAAGCTTGTTGTGAAAGACGCCAGTGTTCTCGTTGTGGAAGATAACGCAATCAACCTAATGGTTGTTACTCGTATTCTGGAAAGCATTGGCTGCCGAGTAACACCCGCGGGTAACGGCGAAGAAGCCATAGAGTTAACAACATCGCTCATGTTTGACCTTATTTTCATGGACTGCTTGATGCCCGAAATGGATGGCTACGAAGCAACCAGCCACATCAGGCTATTTGAAGAACAAAATAGTCTTCGCCACACGCCTATCATTGCTTTAACCGCCAACGCTATGGAAACCGACAAAGAACAATGCCTCGAGGTGGGTATGGATGACCATATCGCAAAACCGGTCAAACCAGATCAGCTGGAAAACGTCATCCTTAAATGGATTCCCGACAGTATAGTTGGCCGTGCCTAGTTTGCTTTGCGAACAGGCACAGGAATACCGCACACATCCATATAGTTATGGCGTTTAACAAACCATGCTTCAGGACGGTTACTGCGCGACTGTATCAACTCCTTAAACGACGGGCTGTCGCTTCGCATCACTTCAACCTGCACCTGTTTTTCCGGTGCTAAATCTGCGGCAACATGAGCGCCAATTATACCATTTTTAACCTGTGCATCAGGCACTATACCCATTGCCTCAGACCCACGTTCAAGCTTTTGCAAATGCTCCATGCCGTACATGACATGCCCAATCATCGTAATGTTACGATCAAGATAGCGCGGCGCGTGCCCCAAACTAATCGCGAAATCAGGGCCACTACTATCAGGTTGTTCACCGCGCGAAATTGTTACTGCACCAGGGCAATGAACCAGCCAAGCTTCACCACTGATTTTATCACGGCCCACCGGATGACTTTTGACAAAGCCTGTCTCGTCTGCATAGCCATCTGGCCCCATCAGAGGGATAAAACTCAAAGTACCGAGACCTTGCCGTGTAAATTCATCATTTACCGCACGTTTTGCGGTCTTAATAGGTTTCTCGCCACTTTCATCGCCGCCCTGCGCAACGAAACCATCTACAACCCGGTATATGGACAAGCCTTCGTAAAAACCCTCGCGCACCAATGCTTTTATATTCGCTACATTATGGGGCGCAAATTCAGGCATCAACTCAATGACCACACGGCCTGTTGGTAAATCCATATAAATTGTATTGGCGGCATCAAGTGGCCTCCAGTCATCAGCGGGTGCATCTGCCACAATTTGGTAGGGAGATCGTACTTCCTCGGCCTGCGACGCTCCAGCAGCCATACAAAGTGCTAGTACAGCAGTTAATACATAATGCTGTTTTTGCATCTGACTTCTCCGAATATGATTGATAGACCTCGGCCAAGATGGCCTAATTCACTTCCCACTCAAGGGCAGGGTACTGAGGGAAATCGAGCTTAATGTCTGTTTCCCCAAGTGCCGCACGTCGCCGCGCCATCGCACGCAGTGTCACCAAATCATCAGGAATGCGATAACGAAGCACACGAAGCTGCTCCCAAAGGCGATAAAAATTCTTGGGGCGTTCGGTTTTCTCCATCGCGACCATAGGTCCAACAATAGCAAAACCCTGATAAATACGTTCAGCTTGCTTTGCTTCAAACTCATCAATATCCGCAAGCAACTTTTTCAGCACATCAGACGTAGCCATACTATCCGCCACCGCTGCATATCGAACGGACGGAATTGTTTTTGACATAAAATAAGCAACTGTATCAGCAAGGCCAATAGACGCCGCATTATACCATTGCTGCATGTCACGGCCGTTCAATAATCGTTCATTGCTGGGGTCTACAACCAACACTGTCGGTGTGCCATATATCACAGGGAGGCCGAAACGCCGGTTCACCTCGGCACCTTTGTTCAGCATACCAACATCCACAAGCAACTGCTCATAGTGCCTATCAATCACGGCTACCATCTCTGGTTCATTAAAATGCGCTAATAAGCCTTGGCTATCGTGACACCAGTTCGCCCCCATAACAATAAGTGCAAGTTTGCCGCTGGTTCGAGCGCGCACTAGAAGGGCATCGACCTCAGCCATAACATTTTCAGAAGGTTGAAACGATGTATTCTCGTCAGCCGCAAACGTTGAGCCAGCTGTAGAATATACCACAGCTGTAACAAATACCGACAGTGCGGTTAAAACTGCAAGCAGACGCTTCCTGCTTACCATATCACAACTTCCCGTTTGTGTTCCCCAGTGGACGTTTCCCTAGGCATTTTGCATGCCCCGCCCTTATTGGGGATCTTCCTTACCACATTTTCAGAAATTTTCATGCTAGAAATTTCATGCACCCTAAAGCTGATGCATTCTACGCCGGGAAATATAAATAAACCTCGGTCCCTACAGCCTTATGGTCCACATGAATTGACACACCGTGATGCTCACACACGCGCTGCACTATCGACAGGCCACGGCCAAATCCACTGCTACCTTGCCCTTTCTCGCCCATTTCAAACATCGTCTCACGCATTGCTTCCTCCACACCGCTACCCGTATCAGAAATAACAAGCGTATTTTCTTCATACTTGATCAGGACGGTGCCCTGTTCAGTGTATTCAAAAGCATTACCTAGAAGATTGGATAATAATATTTCCAGCACACCAACTTGAAGCTGGAGAGTTGTAGCTGGTGCAACCGCTATTTCCACTTCAACCTCCTTACCGTCCAAAAAATGCGAAAACTGGAGTATCGTTTTTTCCAGAACAGGCAGTAACTTTATAGGCTGTCGGTTACGGGTAGCGTCTTCCTCACGGGCGAGCGACAATAGCGCCTCAACTGTACGGGCCATATGACGGTTTGCGACATCAACCCTATTCACAAGTTCAGCAACCGAACTGTCCAGTTTATGGCGTTTTTGAAGAACCTCAACCGCCCCGGACACAACAGCAATTGGGGTTCTAAGATCATGGCTTACATCACGGTTAAAATGCTGTTCTCGTTTAATAAACCTTGCTATACGCCCCAGTGATTTCTCAAGAGCATCAGCAAGGGTACCCACTTCATTCGGAGGATAATTTTCTGCAAAACCAACCGGTAATTGTTCAGGGTCTGTATTGTCAACAAACTCTGCAAGCCGCGTAAGCGGTGCAGTTGAGCGCCGAGCAAGCCGATAAGCGATAAAACATCCGACTATAGTTAGCATCAGGGTTAAGGCAGAAAAGGTTGTGACTATAACCCCTCGAAGAGGGCGGATCAGTAGCCGACCACTTACCTCTGCCACAAGAAACACCCCATCAGCTAAATGCGCCAAATGATAGTGCCTACCTTCGGCACCGTAAAATTCACGGCGTCTAGGTTCCTCGATTAGCTGGTCACGCATATCCTCAGGTAACGTATCGATACCCTGATAAACAATCATGTGATCAAGATCAGACCGCGACCAACTACCAGTAGCCGTATGCTCAGCAATCACTTTGTCACGCTCCGCAAGTAAGTCTCGATTAAGAAACTCATCTTCAACGGTAAAGAGAAACATAAAACTCATAAAACTGAAAATCGCAGAGATCAAAACGGCAAACAGGCAAAAATTAACAATCACCTGCCGCGCAATTGAACGGGTTTTCACCTGTTGTGTCATGCTTTGCCTCCTGCGTCATCCGTGGCCGGCTCCACCGCAAGCGTAAAACCAACACCATGCACTGTTTTCAAGAGAGGTTCTTTAAAGGGTTTATCAAGCGCCGCACGTACCTGATAGATATGTGATCTGAGCGCATCAGATTCAGTTGGTTCATCACCCCAAATTTTATGAGTTAGTTCTGAGCGTGTCACTACCTGCGGATAGGCTTCTGCAAGCACTTCAACAATCTTATACCCCACCTGTTTCAGCTCAACCACTTTGTCATCTCGGCGCACGGCTTGTCGCTGCCGGTCAATTACAAGTGGACCCAAAGTGATAGTGTGGTTGACATTCAGCAGGTGCCGCCGAGACATCGCAAGGCAGCGCATCTCCAGTTCTTCAAGCACGAAAGGCTTGGTTAAATAATCATCCGCCCCCTCTTCAAAGCCCTTTATTTTGTCAGCCATCGTATCACGTGCTGTCAGCATCAAAATTGGAATATGGCGAGTGCTTTTTTTGCGGATTTCTCTGCACACCTCAAGGCCATCCATGCGGGGCAACATCAAATCAAGAACAATCACGTCGTAGGTATTTTCAAGTGCTAACTCTAGACCGTGATCACCCTGATAGGCAAAATCCAGAACATGGCCTTTTGGTTCCATAAAAGCCGCAATATTCTCCGCAATAGCCTCTTGATCCTCGACAATCAAAATATGGAGTTCTTGTGATGCCATATGGTGAGAGGGGGCATGCGCCCCCACCTTCCTGTTAAAGTGTTTTCAACAATTCCTGTGCCGGCGCAAAGTCCGGATGTTTGTTAGTAATGTCCAACAACACCGTTTTTGCATCTGCAATTTGTTTCAGTTGTAAATGGCTCTTGGCCACCTGTAAATGAACCTGTGGGCGCTCGAGTGCTTCTGGCGCCATTGTCATTAACGCAATAGCGTGCTGCGTTTCCTTATCGGTACTTGCTGCTTGCGCATAAAAATAACCGTACATACCAACTAGCGGACGGTTATAATCGCCTGGAGCTTCTGCAAGAGAAGCGCGTGCAGCGTCATTCCCTTCAAGAATTTGCGCGATCAACGTCAGAGTTTTTTCATCACCGAAAACCTCACGTTCAACAGGATCAAGACCAAGAGAGCGTACAACAGCTTCTGCAACAGCAGGTGTTGAAGTTGGGTTTTGTCCAGTAATCAAACGGCCATCCTGAGCCACATGACTTAGCATCATCGGAGAGGATTGAAACGCAGCACCGCGTTCTTTCAATTTATCTTCAAGCATGAAATCAAAGTCAGGCATCCACTTTTGTCCGAATAAATTTTCTTCAACATTTGTGAAACCGTTTACAGCTTTCCCGTCCACCAAATAGCTGCCGTTGCTCAACCGCACATTTGTGAGTGCCGCCGGGCCATGACAAACCGCACTTACAACACCACCCTGTTCGTAAACACCCGCGATAACAGATTGAAGCGGCCCATGATTGGGAAAATCAAACATTGCGCCTTTACCGCCAACGACAAAGACGCTGGCATACTTGCTCGGGTCAATAGCTGAAACCGCTAGCGTATTCTCCAGCTTAGCCATTGCCTCACTATCGGCGAGAACCATCGCATTCTGTTTTGATTTAGGATCAAATCGGTCAGCTTCTACTGGTCCGCCTTCAGGGCTCGCTACATCCACCATCAAACCATTAGCTTTAAAAACAAGATACGCTGCCGCAAACTCATCAAACTCATAACCCGGTTTGGTTTTGCCTGCATCTTCACCGTAACCGCTCACCACCATCAAAATTTTCTGTGCGTTACCAGCAACAGTTGTGGCCGTCACACCAACGATTAACAGTAGTGCACTGAGACCTCTCACAAAAATATTCATTTTCCATCCTTTAACGTGTCGAAACTCGGGCTTGCAGCCCCTTGTTTTGTTGTCACATTGTCTATGTGAAATGAATGTGAAGTATTATTCAGCCATCAATTCCCGAACCGATGCCTTGAGCGTTCCCCGGCAAAAATAGAGCCCCACTGCACATACCACCAAGCAAGTAAGGCTCAGTGTCAAAACCACTAACCCATAATTAGGGGCATAAACGAGCCCGAACTGGCTGCTGTAGATAAGCTGACCCGCGATCCATGTACCCGCAATCGCTCCTACAGCTGCAATCAACCCTGTAGCCAACCATTCATAGAAACTCAATTTCAGGCAGTCTTCCTCACCAAGACCCATACTCCGCAATAAACCATTGCGTTTTTTGTCATCTGCCTCAAAGCCTGAAACAGAAGCTACAATCACGAATAAGGATAGCAATAAAATCATGCCACTGAACCCAACGGTTGCCTTTGTTACAATAGCGAGCGTCTTATCAAACCGTTCGGTCATCTCCTGTAACGACACAACAGACAATGTAGGGTGTTCTCTCAATAATAACCCAAGTAACGGCCATGCAGATTCAGGCAATTCCATGCTGCCCATATGGTGGATATCAACGTCAATATGATTAAGGGCAGTGGCCGGCACCTGAAACCAAAAAGTAATGCTACTGCCACCAGATTTAAAACTGTGGCTTGCAACTACAGTGAACTCTACTCTTTTGCCAGCAATGTCAAAGGTAAGGACGTCCCCATACTCAAGTCCCAAGTCCGTCATTACTTCGCTTTCAACTGAAAGCTGCTGCCAGTTCGTGTCATCTGCAGCCCACCGGCTACCACCTGCCATCTGATTATTATCAGGAATAACAGCAGACCAGCTCAGACGAATTGGCCGCTCAAGCCTTGCAGAAGCTTCACTTGGCTGGGTCGCAAAATCAGCGACAGTTTGGCCATTAACACGCACAACAAGAGCATCGGCGTATGGGCTCATATGTTTAACTACGCTACCTGTCTCTCCTGCCCATGCCTTGATGGCACCAACCTGAGTATCCTGCGCGTCTGATATCATCAAATTACCGTTTTCAGCCCTTACCTGACTATGCATAGCACCGCCAATGTCTTTCATCAGCATGAGGGTAAACAACAACAGGGTTGCGCAAAGTCCAAGGCCCAAAATCTGAGTAGACTTGCTAAACAATCTCTTTTTCATGATGAAGAACGCGAATGGCAAAATGCCTGCACGGCGCCTACCCCACAGCTCACCTGCCGTCAGCGCACCCCAAGTAACAACCATCATCAATAACAATGAAGCGCCCATTGCAGACAGTGTCATGCCCGTTAAAAGCCAGTTATCTGAGTAGGCAGCGGCCAGAGCTGCAAGCGTTATAAATCCCCACAAAGACTGCCAAAGAACAAACCCATTTTGCGGTTGCTGGCGAATAAGGGAAACCACAGATGTACGAGCCAGCTGTAAAAAAGATGGCAATTGCGCTGATAGTAGCAACATAAATACGAGCACCGCCGTTTTGAACACAGCGCCCAAATGAATACCGCCCTCAATCCCTTCAAATTGCCCCTGCAGCTCAACAACCAACAGAGACTGAGCACCATAGGCAAATACTAACGCAGGAAGCAAAACGGCGACAAATGACATACCCCATTCCAGAAGAGCCAGGCGCATGCTCCGCTTCAGAGGAACCCCCATGCTTCCATAGAGTGCCAACCGGTGCTTCTGCTGCTCAAGCTGACGTCTACCAGCCATATTAATCGCGATTGCCGCCATAAAAAACAGCAAAACAGAAGCAAGCCCGAGAAAGTTTTCGACACGAACCCAATATGCCGCTAGCGGGTGCCTTCCAGTATGGCGATCAAGCAATTGCGCTTCAGGAAGTGTTTCTTTAGCCCATTCTGTAATTGCAGTACGCCCTACTTCGCCTGCTGCGATCAAATATCGATACCGCCGACCACTTTGAAGAGAACTATCGTCCGGGAAAGAAGCAATGTGCACCATTGCGCGCATTTCAACTGTATGACCTTCCATCAACCGGTCCGGCTCATGTTGCAAGATTGCGCTCAGGGTCAGCTCTGTTTCCCCGACCTGCACTTTGTCACCAACTGTTAGTACCAGATTAGCTATAACGCGGCTGTCCACCCAAATTTCGCCAATACCAGGCCCCATTTTTGTAGGTTCGGCGATGGCACCAAGAGTAAAACTTTTAGTTAACTCTCCTTGAACGGGGTATGCGCTATCAACAAGCTTCAGTTGAACTCTCTGCCACGCACCACCACGTGTTAGTGAAATAGGTAGAACGCTCGTTTCCGATACTATGTCTGCGAGAGCGTCCAACTGAAGTCGTTCGCTAGTCTCAAGTGGTTGATACTGAGCAACAACCATATCGGACCCTAAGAGGGCTTGCATGTTTCCAACCAGATAGTCTTGAACTGATGCGCTCGTAAGTGTCAGCGTCGTCAAAAAGAAAATCAAAAAGCCCTGCGTCCAACGCACCAGCCGATTATCTCTACTGTTCTTATTTTGGCGGTAAGTCTGCCATGCTAGCGTCATGTCCCTCATGTCACCGCCTCCAACTTACCACCTGACAGCTTGAAACAAACATCTGCCCGCTCAGCAAGCGAGCGACTATGTGTCACCAACACCAAACCCGCGCCTGTATCCCTTGCGCAGTTAAACATCAGGTCGGTAATCGCGGCAGATGTGATCTCGTCCAAGTTACCCGTTGGCTCGTCTGCGAAAATAAAGCTCGGGCTTGTTATAAAAGCACGTGCAATCGCAATGCGCTGCTGTTCGCCGCCACTCAACTGGCTTGGCTTATGATCCGCCCTCTCACCTAGACCAACTTTATCGAGCCAATCCTCTGCTGCTTCATAAGCGGCTTTATCGCCGCGCAACCGCAGTGGTAACGCCAGGTTACTAAGGGCGTCTAACTCTGGCAAAAGGTGAAACTGTTGAAAGATAAAGCCGCTGGTTTGCCTCATCTCGTCCTGCGATAAAAGCTTAGATCCAAGATGGCACCGTACGGCGCCGCTTTTCGGTTGCTCCAGACCTGCCGCAAGTGTCAATAGGCTCGACTTACCCGCACCTGACGGCCCAATAATTGCCGTGCTTTGCCCCTTCTCAAAACATAAAGACAAATCCTCAAAAAGGCGCACAATCTTATCACCACTTTCAAAATGATGGCTAACTAGATCAAGCGTAATGGCGTTCTGTGTAATGGGCCGTGACATACTATTCTCCTACGATTTCGAGCATCATAGAAAAGCGTGTGTGAAACAGATGTGAAATGATATTTACTGGCTAATTCGACAACTAAGCGCCAGCGCTAAAGAAACTGCGCGAGCTCAAAACACCCCATCATTATAAAGTACATAGCCAGTAACAGGTGCCTTCTTCGCACCTGATCAAATCCCCCAATTGGCGAACTAACAGTATAGATTCCCTTAACACTTATCCGGTAAGATATTATCTGGAACCATTTGAAAATTGGGGTGATCACATCGCCCGCCTGAAAGGCCTGTGATGAGAGTACTCATAATCGACGACGATGAAGTCGATTTTTTAAATATGAAGCGTCAGTTTCACTTGGCCTTTCCTTCGGAAACGCATGAATTCACTTGGGTAAATTTACCCGAGCTTGCGGATATTTCTGTTAAACTGGACATAAGTGATATTTGTTTTCTCGACCAAAATTTAGGCAGAGAAACAGGCCTGAATTTGCTGCGCGGTCTCGGGGCACGTGATAGAGCCATACCTATCGTGCTTCTGACAGGCCAAGACAATCTAACACTTGGCGACCAAGCCGCAGAAGATGGCGCCTCAGATTATATTGTAAAAGAAGACCTGACACCCTCCCTTCTCAAGCGTGCTGTCAAATACAGCATGACCAACAAAGAACACGAAAAAAGGCTGGCAAAACTCGCCTTCACCGATGGCCTTACAGGCCTCTCAAATCGGATAAAATTTGATCAGGCGCTTGAACTCGCTGTACAAACATCAGCACGCAGCGAGAATTATTTAGCACTTGTGCTGATTGATCTTGATGATTTCAAAATGATCAATGACACATTCGGGCACGCAGCTGGCGACACGTTATTGAAAGAACTATCTGCTCGCATCACCGCCATTGTTCGGCAATCAGATATTGTTGCTCGGCTTGGAGGCGATGAATTTGGTATTATCATCAATGGCTACAAACAACAATCTGACATCCATATCCTGACCGATAAAATCCTGAGTGTTTTTGAAAAGCCCATCGTTTACGGCGAAGAAACCTTTCACGGCAAAGGTAGCCTAGGCGTTGCTATTCTGGCCCCAGATGAAAACCCTCGAGACGCAACTGCGCTTATGCGTGCCGCAGACGGTGCCTTATACCGTGCGAAGCATAAGGGTAAAAATACGGTCATCTATTATGATCAACGGCTTGGTGAAACCATTCAGCAATCAGCATGCATGGAAAGCGCCCTTACAAAAGCAATTGAGAATGATGAGTTCGAGCTCTATTTCCAACCTAAAATAAACTCTGAAACATTGACCCTCAGCGGCGCGGAGGCCTTATTAAGGTGGCACTGGGGCGAGAATGAAAGTGTTCCACCCAGCATTTTTATACCTGTGGCTGAACGGTCGCTTAGTATCCTAGACATTGGTAAATGGGTTATTGAAGAAACATGTCGTAAAATGCAATCGTGGGCTCGCACAAATCTCGCGACAATTCCAATTGCCATCAATGTTTCCCCAATCCAACTTCAGTCCAGCACCTTTGTCGAACATGTCACCAAAACGCTTAAGCGTTACGAAATTGATCCCACCCTTATTGAATTTGAAATCACTGAGACGGCCCTGATGGAGCACGTGAACCATATTGCTGATCGCATGAACAAGTTAGCCGACCTTGGTTGCAAATGGGTTATTGATGACTTTGGTATTGGGCATTCATCCCTCAGCCGATTAACTGACCTGCCTATTTCTAAAATTAAGGTTGATCAGACCTTTGTCCAGCAGGCCCCTACTTCTGTTTCAAACCAAAAAATATGCAGCATCATTGCGCTTCTCGCACACGAACTGAACTTATGCTTGGTCGCCGAAGGCGTTGAAACACTTGCACATATCAACGCGCTGTCCCTGTTACCTCACGACGAGTTACAGGGGTATTATTTCAGCAGGCCACTACCCGCCGCAGATTTCGAAGTTTGGCTTAAACCTGAAAAAATTTCAGAGTGTGTTGATAGCTGGCTGGCAAACACGGCTGCGAATCAAAAGAAGCTATTATCACCATAATGAAACGCCCATAAAAAAGGCCCGCTTATGCAGGCCTTTCCTCTATTCGCATCAAATCGTCCCTTAACTGCGCGGCGTTAAAGTCAACCGCAAATCAGTGGTGCGCTTGCCGCGTTCAATCAGTACGACAACCACACGAGTTGGCTTTTGGTATACAAGCGTGATGTCGTCAGACTGAAATTCACTGATCAATTCCCAGCCATCGCCTGGCATATTATCGAGGAAAAAACGCATCACAAGATCAGTTTCCGCCCGAATATCCGCAAAAACACGGCCATATGTGTTTGGCCCGCTACCATAAATGCTGGATTTCTTGCTATCGACCCGCGTACCAACCGGAAGGCGGATATCCCCAACTGCACGTCCAATTTGAAGAACAAGCTCTTCTGGCGGTTTCACACCAGTTCCATCATAGGCTGCTGCAGCCTCAGCATCACCAGACTGCGCCGAAACGGCCAACCCAGCCAACATGGCCACAGACATCACTGCCCCAAAAAGTGTCCTTAGCATGATATGCTCCCCGTAAACTCGCTGTGTCTATTATTCATACTGAGTAATAAAACACCAAGATAGCGCCTGTCACTCGCTTTCTTAGTTTCGTGATTATAAATCACCCGCTTATCATAAAGGAATGAGTCAAAATTGAGTCATCAAACCCATGATGCTGCCAAAACCAATCGGTGCTGGCAGCAAGCTCGGCTTACTCATACTTAAGTGCTTGCGCTGGTGGGATTGATGCTACACGCACCACCAATACAGCAATAAGCACCATGGTAATGATCAATATCACACCACCACCCATGAAATAATATTCCGGGCTTAGGTCCACCCGTTGCGGATATTTTTGCAGCCAATCATTGAGGAAATAATAGGCAGCAGCCCACGCAGGGATATTCGCAATCAACACTGGCTTGATATATTGCCATGTGAATAGCTTAATATTGTCAGCGACAGATGCCCCAAGCACACGGCGGATACTGATTTCCTTCGTGCGGTGACCGATGGAGTTCAGTACTAACCCGATCAAACCAACGAGCGACAGAATAACAGTTAACACTGAAAACAACATAAAGAGCGAAAGTTGCTTGTTCTCATTCCTGTATAACCGCTCAATACGGTCGGTCATAAACCGCTGTAAAATTGGCGTATCAGGGTACAGCGCTGCCCAAGTTTCCTTGATTGCCACCATTGCTTGTTGTTGCTGTGCAGGATCAAGCCTGACCGTCATGACACGAAGGCGTGGCGCTGAATGGAAAAACACTTTCGCGTTCACTTCGCTACGGGCCGACTGGTACAATAACCCTTTCACAACACCAACTACAGTAACTGGGATGGTGCCGCCTGTTTCCACATTCATGAAAATACGCTCACCAATTATTGCACTCGGGCTTGAGTATCCAAACTCTTTAACGGCGACGTCGTTTATAATTACATTATTCTCGCGTGTCGTGAATTCACTAAGGTCCCCCATTTCCTCTGTGTCTCTCAAATGAACCTGATCACCTGCACGCTCCTCACTAAGGAAACGACCCGCAAGCAAAGTCCCTTTATACGTTTCGAAGAATTCGTAATCTGATGCTATCAACCTCATGCCTTCGGCATCTTCAGGAGACATGCTTGCAGAGTAGAAATCCTCAAACGAATAGCTGCCTCCGTTGGGCTCAACTTCTGAACGGGTCACAGACACCACACCCGGCAGGGCTTTAATTTGGCTTTTTAACGTATCCGCGCGGGCAATAGTGTCTGGTCGGTTTACGCCGTAAATCATCATCAAACCATCAGGATCATACCCAAGATCAAGTTCGTTAATGTAATCCATCTGGCGTGCAATCGTAACCGTGCCAATCAAAAGAGCTATCGACACCGTGAACTGGATGAAAACAAGCGCGGCACGCAACCTGTTAACACCTGGGCGCTGCGACTTACCTCCTGAGAGAAATTTGGCAGGCCTGAACTGGCTGGTGATAACCGCAGGATAAAGCCCGGCAAGAAGGCCAAGTACCAAAGTGCCGCCAATAAAGACCAAAAAGCCTGTCGCATCCAGAATATCTGCAAGCGCATAGTCTGCCCCCAAAATAGAACTGAAGTACGGCAACGTATCATCAGCTATAAGGAGCCCTAGCAAAGCGGCAAACGAGGTTTGAAGAATAGATTCAGCCATCACATGGCGTACAATCTGCCCGTAACTCGCCCCTGTAACTTTACGAATACAAAATTCTTTTTCACGCTCTAGCGCCCTTGCCATCGCAAGGCTTACATAGTTGAACGTTGAAATCACAAGCACCAAACCCGCAATGGCCAAAAAACCATAAATTGTTGCGTAGTTTCCGATGGCATTACCAGCTGTCCGGCCTCTGGACCCCAAATGCAGGTCACCAAACGGCTGCACAAACATTCTAAATTTTTCCCGCATGTCGTCAGTTGTACCGCCATTAAAAGGCCGGTGTTGATCAACAAGCACAGCGAGCTTTTCATTCACGTCTGCAACCGAAGCACCTGCTTTAAGGCGAACAAACGTCTCCAGGCTCACGCTGCTCCAAGATTCACTACTTCTTATCAGTCTTTCCTGAAGGGGTGCGACAAAGTGAAAAGGATAATCAGTGTAAATGGGCTGGTCTTTAAAGACAGCACTTATGATATATTCCAGATTACCATTTATAGTTAACGTCTGACCAATAGCGTCAGCGTCTCCAAAGTATTTTTTCGCCATACTTTCGGAAACAACGACATTATTAATAGTTTGAAACGCCGACGCTTTGCTGCCCCGAATAAACTCCAGAGGGAACATATCCAAGAAAGCGACATCAACACTGGCGACAGATTCATAATTGACGAAATTACCGTATTTAACAGGCCAATTTTGATCCCGCACACGAACAGCGCTTTCAACCTCTGAAACTTCGCGTAAAAGTGTTGAGGCAAGAGGCGTCGGCGAATTATCCATAAAACCAGAAGAGCTCCCCAGAAACTCACCTTCAACCCGGTACAGGTTTTCTTGATCAGTCACCCAGCCGTCATAATTCAGCTCAGTGTGTGCATAGACAAGAATAAGAATGGTAACAGCCATACCGCCAGCAAGGCCCAGCATATTCATGACCGGCAAAAGCGGTTTGCGCCAAATTTGGCGAAATGCCGATGTGACGATTTGTTGTACCATTTTTCATTCCCTACTTTATTAACTGTCGTAACTCAGGCTTATTTTAGCTCTATATAGGCAATGACCATGCCAACGGGCACACACCGTAAAATCTCTTTAAAAACAATAGTATACAAGAATTACATTTTCTATCGCACCTAACTCCCTGCCCGTTTTCGTACACCAGTGCCCGAAAACGAACACTTCCGCCACCCCACACCTAGCTTAATGTCACATGCCTGTATTCTTCTCTTTCAAGTAAGCAGGGCTTCGGGTTACCATCACACATCTTTCACCAATATAGGTTGCTTCGATTATGCAGCGCGCGATCATTGACCTGAACCTCGAGCCTCGAGTTTACACAATCGACAACTTCCTAAGCAGCAGTGAATGCAAACATTTAATTTCACATGGGGTCGGGGCCGGCATGAGCCGTGCTTTTGTCTCAGGAGATAAAGAAGGTGTCATTTCCAAAGGGCGTACCAATGATCTGTGCTGGATTGACCATAAAAAAGATGCAGGGACCAAGCGTATTGCAGGCCGCGTAGCTGCCTTAGTGGGCTTACCTCTTTCCCATGCTGAAAGTTTTCAGGTCATCAAATATGACGTTGGCGCAGAATACCGTGCCCATTTCGACGCATTTGACCCAAAAACAACGAGCGGTATACGCAATCTAAAGTGTGGCGGACAGCGCGTCATTACCGTACTGGGCTATCTCAACACCGTGCAAAAAGGTGGTGGTACAGATTTCCCAAAACTGAAAGTTCAAGTACCTGCTGAACAAGGTAAGCTCGTAGTCTTTCATAACTGTGAGGCTGGCACCGATATCCGGCACCCAAAATCCCTCCATGCAGGATTACCCGTCGAAGAGGGAGAGAAGTGGGCCTTTAACCTATGGTTCCGCGCTGAAAAACGAACCACTCAACCCGATACCTAAAAAACCCACTTGAGCTGCGCCTGTGCTGCTGATTCTGTGACACCTCTTAGCCCTGCTTTATTGCGCCAGTAAGTATATTCCATACCAGCAAAAAACCTCGAAGGCTTCAGCCCAACCAGACCACCCACGTCAAACAGAAAACGCGGCACAAAAAGCTCATTTGCCGCATAAGTCGTGCCCTCGTTACCGGCCAAATCTGCAAACCCTTCCAGCAGCAGGCTGGTTTCACCCAACATAACTGTGCGCTTCCAAGCAACCGTCACCTGATGTGTGGTACCTGCAATATCCGGATTATCCCGCAGGAAAAAATAAGTCTTAAAGAAGGTAAAACCTGGTACATCCCAGTCAACCGATGGCCCATATAAATACCGGGCAGATGCATTCTTCGGTATCTCAAAATTGCCTGCTAAAAAAACGTCTTTAATGGCCCCAAAAGCGAAGCTTTTACCTGATATTTTACTGAGGCTAAGCCGCGGGGTAATTTCGCCGTAAAACGTAAAATCACCATCATCGGGCCACTGTAAGTCTGCAAACACAAAGAGGTCCCCATACTTCCAGCGATTAGCGTGTTCTAATGTGATAATCGTTTTCTTTGGAGACCCAAGTTCATAGTTAAACCCTCTAAGGATTTGGATGTTCTCCGAGTGCCACTCAATAAAGTTATCTGCGTGCGCACCACAAGTGCAAAAGAATAGAAAAAGCAGGCGGAATATTATTTTCATACAGGTCATTGCCAAATCTCTTGGGCGATACTGTTACTGGCCAGATTACAAACTATGCTAGCCTATAATAACCCCAGAGACCGTTTATGAGCGGTTAATCTTGAGTGAATTAAGAACATTACCGTTGAAAAAAAACATAAAATGATAAAGAACTAGCAACAAATGATCATTGAAAAAGAGACTTTTTGCATGGCGTTCTTATGCCACCGCGAGTTTAGGGCACTGCATGTTTGACTATTCTTTTGGAGATACAAACCTCGAAGAACAATTGTCCTCACTCGGTATCATCGGGGCATATAGAGAAAACTTGGCCAAGGCGGAGCAGTTCGCTGCGTCTTTAGCTGCGGAAGGCCTACCTCCTTTTGCCCGCCAGATGCCCGGTGGCCCCGACATGGCCCCCATGATGGCCCTCGCGAGCCATATTTCTCTAATGTTCACAGACCTTATTGTTCTTGGCACTGGCGGTTCTAGCCTTGGCGCACAAGCCGCGCTCGCGCTCGCGCGCTTTAAAAACGGCCCTCGCACCCGCATCCATACACCCGATAGCCTCGACGCTTACGAAATGGACAAACTGTTCCGGAACCTTGTACCGTCGAACACACATGTTCTAACAATTTCCAAGTCTGGTACAACGGGCGAGACACTCGCGCAGCTTCTGGCATGCCGTGCCTGGGTTGAAGCAGGGTCCGACCCAAAGTCACTCGCCGATCATTTCTCCTTCATTACCGAACCGGGCGACCGGGCACTTCGCACATACGGTGAAACTCTCGGCAGTACTATTTTAGAGCATGCAACAGATGTTGGTGGGCGTTTCAGCGTCTTAACAAACGTTGGTATGCTGCCCGTCGCCGTCGCAGGTTTATCAGTATCCGCTTTTCGCCAAGGCGCACAAACACTTTGCGAAAACTTCATAAAGAAACCAACCACCTCCATTGCTGTCGTTGGCGCAGCCCTTATTCATACGCTGAACCAGCATAAGGGCGTAACTCAAATCCTGACAATGCCCTACGCAGAAAGCCTCCGGGCCTTTACGCGCTGGCACTGCCAGCTATGGGCCGAAAGTGTTGGTAAAAACGGTTTAGGCACAACCCCAATTCGTGCTGTAGGACCAGTTGACCAACACAGCCAACTACAGCTGTATCTCGATGGCCCAGATGATAAGTTTTATACAATTGTAACAATCCCCAGTTACGGCAAAGGGCCCAAGATTGATGCAGCCGAGGCCAAAAAATACGGGCTCGACTATATGGCTGACCGAACAATTGGGGATATGGTAACCTGTCAGTCACGTGCAACACAGGACACGCTTAGAAAACGGGGCCGAATGGTGCGAGAAATTACTGTTAATGGAATGAGCGAAGAAAACCTAGGTGGCCTTTTTGCGTCTTTCATGCTTGAAACAATAGTTATGGCACATCTGATGGGCGTGGATGCGTATGATCAGCCTGCTGTTGAAGAAGGCAAAATACTAACGCGCGAATATCTTGGAAAATTGATGGCCCAGATCGGCCAATCCAAGGGTTAGCCCTCAGCTTAGGCTGATTTATTGATTTAGGACTTTATTGATGCATAAACCGATCAAAAAAATTGTACTCCCGGTTGCGGGCCTTGGCACACGCTTTTTGCCAGCCACCAAAGCCATCCCGAAAGAGATGCTACCTGTTCTTGATAAGCCCCTCATTCAATATGCCATTGAAGAAGCCGTTGAGGCAGGCATCGAGGAAATTATTCTAGTAACAGGCCGTAATAAGCAAGTCATGGAAGATCATTTTGATCATGCTTATGAACTGGAAAAAATCCTTCAGGAAAAAGGCAAAGAAGAAGCGCTAGAGATTTCACGGTCCATGCTCCTTGAAGAAGGCCGCATCAGCTATGTGCGGCAAATGCGCCCGCGCGGCCTTGGACACGCCATCTGGTGCGCCCGCTATTTAGTGAACGGTGACCCCTTTGCTGTTGCGCTGCCGGATGACCTCATCAAAGGCAAGCCCGGCACCCTAAAACAGATGGTTGGCGCCTATAATAAAGTCGGCGGCAATTTGGTTGCCACTATGGAAGTACCGCGCGAAGACACAAGTAAATACGGTGTGGTGACGCCCGGCGTACAAAACGGTGACCTTATTGAAGTAACCGGCCTTGTAGAGAAACCACACCCTGAAGATGCGCCCTCCACAGAAGCTGTAGTTGGACGTTATATCCTTCAACCTGAAGTAATGGATTATCTGTCTGAAAAGCAAGTTGGTGCAGGCGGCGAAATCCAATTGACAGATGCGATGGAAAAAATGATCGGCAAACAACCGTTCCATGCCTTCAAGTTCAGTGGTGAACGCTTTGATTGTGGCAGTAAAATTGGCTGGCTAATGGCAAACTTGTCACTCGCCTCTGAGGACCCACAGCTCGCTGACCAAATAAAAGAACGAGTGCGTTTCCTGTAGCAGCCCACCCTATTAACTAGGCAGGAGAGCCCCTCTCCCGCCTCAACAGCCATCAATTATTCAACTAATGTGTATGTCAGACGAAAAGCTTGCTGCCAACTTTTGCCATCATCATCGGTTTTTTCAATCATCATGCGGCGCACTGGGCGTTTCACTTCCATCGTCAAGCGGAAGCCTCGCCAAACGCCCTCGGCAATAGGAAAGAAAGTGCCTGATTTCATGTTCGTGAAAACAATCGTATCTTCTTCTTCACTGCCTTCATAGACATCCATAATACCCCACACGTCATCCACAGCAGCCTTTCGGTAGGATTGCCGGTATTGGTCATAGCTAATGTAGCTTTCCATATGAAACCCCGGCCCCTCTGTCGTTGCGGGCACTTCAGCGAGCAGCATGTCTTTATGGCGAAAAGTAACGTCCACCGTCTGAGCGGGAACTTTCTGCCATGTCGCCCCTCCATCATTGGTTATCTCAGTATCCATGCTCCACTTACCAACGAGCGGCGCAAGCTTTTGCATCATCTCATAAGGCTTTTGTGATGCTTGTGGTCGTGCATCCTCTGCCGACACTGCTGCAGGCAGAAACCCCACCAACAGCGAACATATTGATAGTATCTTTTTCATGATTCCCCTCCCAAACTCTTTGAGGGCAATGTTCAAACACACGCCCTTTGGGAAGTCTTGGAGGGATGGGAAGAAATGGCAAGCCTATCCGAAGCCAATATAACCAATATTATAGATACCAGAACAAGAGGCAAAGCAGGACAGTCGCTTTGCCTCCCATTTGGTTGACCTAACGTTTAGACACTGTCGTTAGGCCAACACTTATCGTTAGGCAGCTTTCTCCGTTAGCATTTCCTTGGCTTTTCCAATCAAGCCCGACGGCGCAGATGTTTTGATCTCAATCTGCTTTGGCTTGAGGGCTTCAGGCACCTTGCGCACCAGATCAATGGTCAGCAAACCCTCAGAAAGATGTGCGCCTTCCACTTCAACATGATCAGCCAATTGGAACTCAGTCTTGAAATTGCGTTCCGCAATGCCTTGATACAGAAACTCACCTCCAGACTCCTTCTTGTCTTTCTGTCCTGTGATTTGCAGCAGGCTTTCACGCATTTCGATCGTGATGTCACCGCGTGCAAAACCAGCAATAGCCATTGTGATGCGGTATTTATCGTCACCGTCCATCATAATGTCATAGGGCGGATAGCCAGAAGAAATATCTTGGCGGGAACGGGCGCTATCAAGCGCTCTGGCCAAACGATCAAACCCTATTGTCGTACTGAATAGGGGAGTCATATCAAACACTGTCATCATACATCCTCCTTTGAGCAATGTTTAAGGACAACTGTCATCAGTTGATCAGCCCATTTTCGGCGCTGACACGCTAGATTTATGTAAGAAATTTACGCCTTCAAGAGGGGGGATTAAAAAAAATAAGACCAAAAATTTTCATCAGCGGTCATTCTTATATTTTAAAAATTCAATATGATAAAAAATTGGAGTTACTACATCTAAATCCTGGGGCAGCAGGCAAACATGGGTTTCATAAAATAAGAACAATGATTCGTTTTGAGCTTGAT